>JAIVGV010000014.1 GCA_020201365.1 Acidobacteriota bacterium | reverse complement strand
CATCAACACCGTCCGCAACTACATCCGCAGCATCTACGAGAAACTCCACGTCCACTCCAAATCCGAGGCCGTCGGCAAGGCCCTCCGCAACCGCCTCATCTCTTAAGTTCCCTCCCAAAAAAGCACACTCATGCTCTGCCGCCCCGCTCCGGTGGCGCATACACTTCACGGCGGCTGGCGCGCCGGAAGCAATCATTGAACCGCCGGCCTGGCGGAACGACTAGGAGGGCCGACCGCAGTCGCCTCGCACATCCCCGAGGAGGGCCCATGACAAATAAATTACGCGCTCTGCTCTGCGCCACGCTCATCCCCTTCGGCAGCCTTTTCGCCGCCCCCACGCCCGCGGCCGCCTACGGCGGCACGACCCTGCAAGCCATCCGCGGCAGCGGCGAGTTTGAAACGCTCGAGGCGGCGGTCACCGTCACCGCGCCGGAAGAGATCACGTTGCAGTGGACGACCGACCAGAGCGGCGCGACCGGCGGCACCTGGCGGGTCACTAACGTCAGCGCGGGGAATAAGCTGGTCGCGAGCGGCGAGGCGCCGGCCCCAGCTCTCGGGCACTTCGTCCGATTCACGATTGCGGCCAACGCTTTTCTGCTCCCGACGCCGCCGTCGGCGCCCGTGAAATTTAACATCACGATCGCGGCGCACGACGCGGCCAAGCACCCGCTGGGCGCGCCATCGGTGCCGGTCATCGTCTCGCAGGTCCCCGAAGGGTCGAAGACGCCACCGGTTAAATTCGGCGCGGGGGCGGTCTTCCCCTCGCTGGAGGTCGCGACCTATGTGGAGAAGGTCGGCGTGGTCCCTCTAACGCAACTCCATTTCGCTGGGGCCGACCTCACGTTGCGGGTCAGTAACAGGGGCAAGACCGCGACCGACCCCGTCTGGCTCACCGTCAAGGATCAGAGCGTGCTGATGCGTCAGCACAGCCCGGTGAGCGTCCCGAGCCTCAAGCCCGGCGGCACGCAGCTGGTGGGCATACACCTGGACGCGATCCTGCCGCCGCCCACGTCGCAGCTGCCGGAGGACAAACAGTACACGAGCTGGAGGCAGCAGTACCGGGACCGCTGCGGCGTCGACCTACGCGGCGTCATGGACTGGCGCGGGCCGCAGGCGCAGGCGCCGGCGGACGGCCACCGCGAGACGCGCCTCCCGCAGGAGGGCTGGGGCAACTACTACGAGCCCCCGCACGGCGCGCCCGTCTGCGACGGCAAGCAATGCGTCAAGCCCTGCCAGGTCGCGATCAACATCCACGACGAGCTCGACGGGAGCGCCGTCGGCTACTCGTTCTTCGTCGGACAGTATCCTGGGTTCGGCTCCTACGGCCAGTCCCGCACGGCGGCGGACGAGCCGGCGAGTGACTTCACCTCGGCAACCAAGATCACCGTCGCCAGCGTCAGCAAACTCGTGACCGCCATCGCCGCCGTGCGGATTCTGGCGGAGAGGCATATAGACGTCGGCGCGGCCATCGGGCCGTACCTGCCGTCGGACTGGGAGGTCAGCGACTACGTCAAGAAGATCACGTTCGCCCAGCTGCTCAGCCAGAGGAGCGGCATCAAGGACTACGGCAACGTCGAGCAAGACTACGCGACGCTGAAGGAACTCTTCGAGCAGCCGGTCAGCGGTAGCGCCACGACCACGTGCCAGGGCTCCGACGTAAAAAACGTGAGCCACCCGATTAACCCGAACGATCAGACCTATTGCTACAGCAACTACAACTTCGCCATCTTCCGCGTCCTCCTGCCTAAGGTCGCCGGCCTGGCGGAGGACGGCAACCCGGCGACGCGACCGCAGACCCTCGCCGACCAGTACGTGAAGCTAGTGCAGCAGAACGTCTTCGACCCCGTCGGCCGAAAGGGCGTGACGTGCAGGCCCCCGGCGCAAAACCCCGGCGCCTCGAACTACGCCCTCGCCTACGTTTATCCGGGCACGAAGCAGGGGTACGACTGGGGCGACAGGACGCTCACGTGCGGCGCCGACGGGTGGTACCTCTCGGTCGAAGACTTGGCCAAAGTGCTCGCCAGCCTCAGTGCCGGCGATGGCAAAATCCTCACCCCGAAGCAGCTCGACGACATGCGCACGAGCTCGCTCGGACTGGACGTGGCCTTCGACAAGGAGATCGAGAAGAACGGCGGCTGGAGAAAATGCTTCGACGACGGCTGCCGCTCGATCACCACCTCTGCCGTCATCTTCGGGCCCAAGGCCGGCCCCCGTATGGTCGGCGTGCTATTGGTCAACTCCGACATCCCCGGAGGGGGGAGCGCGAAATCCGTCCTAGAAAATGCCTACAAGAAGGCGCTCACGACTAAGCCATAAACGAGACCCGGCGCATCGCGAAGCAGGAGGAGGACATATGCAGAAGGAATTCAACCTCGCGACGCCCCCGAAGAGGAGTAGGATGCGTGGCACGGCTATCATTCTCTCGGCACTGATCGGTCTCGCCTCCTGCACGGCCCGACTGTCGGCGCAAGTATTAGACCCGCTCCCCCCGCTATCTAAAGGCGATTGCCCCGGCCCGGACTTCTTCTGGCCGGGGCACGGCTACGTCCCGCTCGGATCGATCCACGACGGGATCGTGGTCACTATCGTCCACGTGTTCCGCTACAGCGGCGGTGACAACGACCAAGATTGGAACTTCGTCATCCGCCCGGTCGACAAGGCGGGGTGTCCAGACGGCAAGAAGATGTTCGGTCGCGACTGCGCCGCGGAACGCAAGAATTTCCTCAACATCTTCTGGAACGCGGCCACGCCGGAGTGGCGCGCACAGGCCACGGTCGAACTCGCGAAGTTCGGCGACCGCTCGACCCTGACACCCGCCGAGGCCGCCATCGCCGACCAGATCGCTCAGGCGGCGAGCCAGATTCCAGAGTTCGCCGAGGGGTTGGTCGCCGCCGGCCACACCGACATCGGCTTCAAGATGTGGGGCGCCGTGCAGCTCGATCCCGCGAAGTTCCAGGCGTTCACGGCGTTCGCCGCCGACCGCACGTCGAACGTCGAGGCTGAGGTGCAAATCGACGACCTTGATCCGGACGAAGAAGGGCAGGACATCGCCGACCTCAAGACGGCGGCCGATCTCGCCGAGTGCGACGCCGGCGCGGGCCTCTGTCGCGCCCCCGCGCTTTTCTACGGCACGGCCGTCGCCGACACGAAGCACGAAGGCGGGAAGCCGGAGCTGCACCCGGCGCGCGCGCTGGTGACCGCGAACCTCGCCGACGAAGACGCGGCGAAACCTTTTTACGGCGGCAACTACAAGGTTCGCGTCTTCGCCGACTACGGTAAGGCGGCGGACGCCGGCGGCGGGTCGCTCGGAGGGCGCATCTGCGAGAACTGGGTCGACAACAGATACGACGGCGGTAACTACCTCTCCTACGTCTCGATCCGCCCGGACACCTTCGTCGTCCCGGCCAAGCCCACGAGCGATCAGATCAAAGGCAGCGGCCTACTCTACGAGCCGGCCTGCCGCGTCACCGCGCTCGACAAGCGCCTGTGGAACGGGCAGGACGAAGGGCTACAGGATTTCGCCGAACAGTTCACCGACCGCGACCTCAGCTCCTGCCCGACGTTCGCCGCAAATCCGAAGTACAGGGACACGGACGAGGAGCATCGCCTGTACGGCGGATGGGGCGTTGCGACGGTAGAGACGAAGCAGGTGCTGCAAGGCACGGCGAGCAACTCCGTGACGGTGCAGAAGCCGGTCTCGCTCGGGCTCGTCAAGGCCGGCGAGCCGCTGGGCGGTGGCAAGGCTCCGTACACAGCGCACTGGTGGAGGGTGCCCGCCACCTCGAAGGTGCAGCTTTCGGGGAAGGAGCTGCCGATCAAGAGTCTGGCGTGGAATGTTCCGGGGCCGGCCTACGCCGTGAATCCGAAGTCATCCGGCAACGACAAGTATAACGACAAGCTGGGCAACCTCGGCTCCCTCCTCGCCCTCCCGTTCTCTGTGGACATCTACGTCCCTGTGGCGCCGCTCAAGGGCGGCTCGCTGAAGGGGTACGACTTCGAGGTAGCGTCGACGGCGACGACATTCAAGGATGAGACCATCACGTCGTGGGAGGCCGCAGTCTCTGTCCCGCACCCGACGACGTCGCTGGCGCGGCAGCGGCTCGGGAGCTACACGTATGAGGTCGTCAACACAGGTGGTCAGAAGTCGCTTCTCTACAAGCCCTCCTTGAAGGCGACAAGCGCAGACTTCGCGACCGCCCCTTCCTACTCGTGGTGGGTCACGAGTCCCCCTCCGGGAAAACAGGTCGGCCAACTGACGGTCGTCCCTATCGTGTTGAAGCTCGGCGACGGGCCGACCATCACGCTCGCCATACGCGAGTCGGACAGATCCACCTACGAGCTTCGCGCGACCGACGCCTACGAGCGCGCGAGCGCGGAGCTCGAGTTGGAGATCCCGCATGCGACGGTGGACGCCCCGGCTGAGCTCCAAGTAAAAGGTGGCCAGAGCGCGCCCGGCGTACTGACGAAGATGAGCGAGGGTGGGGCCGCCGGCGCGCTCTGCCTCGCGACGGCCACGACGCCGGTCGTGTTCCACTCGGAGGTGAAGCTACAGGCAAAGATGTTCATCCCGCCAAACCCGTACCACGTGCCGCCCCCCACCGCGCCACAGTACCAGTGGGGGAAGGTCGAGAAGCGCGTCGCCGGCAAGGAGGAGTGGGTAGCGTTCCCCGACGCGGCCGTCAGTGGGGCGAACAACGACACGCTCGTCGTCACGGCCGGCTCGACGCCGACCGACGACTTCTCGCAACTGAATGAGTTCCGCGTCATCCTCTCGGCGCAAGACGACTACGGTCGTTCGGCGTCGGAGACCATCTACTTCAACAACTGGGACGCCCCCGGCCTCGTCACCTCCGTCGAGAATTGCATCAGTAACAAATATTTTCAGATCACCAGAGTCCCCCCCTGGAACTGGGGCATCCTCGATCCGCTGCGCACGCCGCGCGATCCCATCAGGGACGCAGGGAACCCGCTCCGCAGTGAAGGGGTGCTGGCCCGCGCCAACCTATTTCTCAACCCGGCCGCGCAGAAAGGGACGTTTGCCCCGGTGCGCTCGCGCGCCGTGCCGAGCGGACGGCGGATCGACGTGCCGAGACTCATCGCGCGCGGCGTGCCGAGGTCCGAACGGCGCGCGCTCGGGCCTGCCATCACGCCGGCGGCTTACGGCCTGAGAATCATGAAGAAGGATATAGGCCCTTACCTACTGCATCTCCAGATGGAGCGGATCCGCCAGATGGCGCCGCTGCTGCGGTGAGTAAGAATAACCTCAATCCGTAACCATGGATGGGCTTGCTGCCGGTTCTAACAGGCGCAGGCGACCTCGCGGCTTACTCACCGGGAGTGACCGCGAGGACGGTAGTCGTTAAGGCACAAAACAGGAGGTCATATCAATGTCGCGCACCTTCGGCCGTGGAGGCGGACATTGATATGGACAGCTTAGGCTCCACGACCTTCCGGCGCGAAGAGATCGAGCGCGGGTTCGAGCCGGACTCCTGCTTCTACATCCGGCATGCCGCCCGCGTCAGGGGCAAAAAGCGCATTGATCTGACTATTGATCCGCCGCCGGACTTGGTGATCGAGGTTGACATCACGAGTCCGTCTCTCGACAAGTTCCCCATCTTCGCCCAAGTCGGCGTGCCGGAAGTCTGGCGCTTCGACGGTAATAAGTTGACGATCTTAGGACTCGCCGAGGGCGCTTACCGGGAGCGCGACACGAGCATCGCCTTCCCGGCAGTCACCGCCGCCGACATCACTGACTTTATTAAAGACAGCGAAACAATGAGTCGCCCTGAGTGGGTTCGAAAGCTGCGCGCTTGGGCGAAGGAGCATAAGTAGCGGTCTGCAAACTCAGTCAGCAAGGTTGTGAATGGGCAAGCAGTTTTTCCCGAGAGTTGAGAATTGCGGCGCACGAATCATAACTGAGATAGATGTCAGGCCGATTAACGGCAGAGACAGCTCCTGGTTTAGCTATAACAATCTTGTCGGGACTTCAGTTCAAACCCGTTCACATCTATGCGTACTGTCAACATCGCCGACCTGAAGAACAACCTGAGCGCATACCTAGAGCGCGTGCGCAGAGGCGAAGAGCTGCTCGTCAAAGACCGCAACCGCCCCATCGCCCGGCTCGTGCTGCTCGCTGCTGGCGAAGACCTGGACTCCGAGGAGATGGAGTTGGCCGCGGCTGGCCTCATTCGTCTGCCGACTAAAAGCCTGCCGGATTCCTTCTGTAAGATGCCCGCGCCGCGCGTCTCATTCGAGGATGCCGTTTCAGCCGTCACCTCAGAGCGCGATGAAGACTGATGCCCACAGTTAAAGCTGCTCTTAAGACCGGACGCGCCTTCTGGGGTACGAGCGACATCACCCCTTGTGCCGCCATCAGGACGCGTCACAGGTTAGGCGCCGCATATGAAATACGGTAGGGTGAAGCTCAATAGGCGTTCTGGCTGTCATACTTTTTGTCATACTACGGGCTTGGGAAACAGGTCATCTGGTGTCGTTTCGTGTCGCTTCTGTTCGCACCTAATTGATTGCGACGCAAAGCTTTTCTAATGATTTTCGGGGTCGGATTTGTTCCTGTCACGTCGGCAGTCGCGGGTTCGGGTCCCCTCGGCTTTGCCACTCCCGCGACACAGCAGATGAAGAGCCTTACGCGCGGCTGCTCCTTATACCGAACGAGCGCCGCCACGAGCCGGAATGAGTTGAACATCTGCAGGCGGCACTGCACCGGTCATGGCAGTCCGGTGCACAAGCGATACGGGACAAGACTAGCGATACTTGCTGAAAATTCAGCCCTCAACGGCAGTCCAAAGCATAGCCATTATATGTATGCCGGCACGCAAGCCCACCAAGTCGCTTCCGGGGCCTAAAGACAGAAAGGGGGCGGCCACGCGCCCGCCCCAGTAAGTCGTTGTTTGGGAACAAGATGGCGGAGAGGGTGGGATTCGAACCCACGGTGGCCTTTCGACCACTCCGGTTTTCGAGACCGGTGCACTAAGCCACTATGCGACCCCTCCGCAGCGTAAGGGATGAGGGCGGAGGGATGAGGGATGAAAGGAGAGCCGACGCATGGTCAGCCCTTCTTTCATCCCTCATCCTTCACCCCTCATCCCTTCTTTGACGCGGCGCGCGCGGAAGAACTCCCGCATCAGCTCGCGGCAGTCGGCTTCGAGCACGCCCGGCGTCAGTTCGATTCGGTGGTTCAAAGAGCTGTTGTCGCAGACGCGGAAGATTGACTCGACCGCGCCCGCGCGCTCGTCCCGCGCGCCGTAAACTAGACGACGAACGCGCGCCTGCACGAGCGCGCCCGCGCACATCGCGCACGGCTCGACGGTCGAATAGACCGTCGCCCCGTTGAGCCGGAAGTTGCCGGCGCGCCGCGCCGCCTCGCGCAGGGCGACGACTTCGGCGTGCGCCGTCGGGTCGCAGTCCGTGCGCGTGCGGTTGCCCGCGACGGCTAGGAGCGCGCCGCCCGCGTCAACGACGCACGCGCCGACGGGCACTTCGTCGTGCTCCCGCGCCGCGCGGCGCGCCGCCGAGATCGCCTCGCGCATCCAGCGCTCGTCCGCCTCGCGCGTCGCGCCCGCCACAACTTCCGACCGCTTGTCACTCACAGCCGTTTTCAATCAGCGACGAACAAAAAGTGAATATAGGGTCGCGTCCGACGACTGTCAAGCCGCGCAAACTTCGTGCGCCGCGCGCCCGCCCGGCGGCAGACTTCGGCTCCGCGCGCGCGCCAATTTCGCGTCGCCGGACGCGAAAACTTTGACGCCCGCCGGGCAGTTTTGCGAAACTCGCGCGCGATGAACTCGCTCAAGCTCGCCGCCCGCCCGCCCTTCGACTTCGCCGCGACCGCGCGCTTCTTCCGCTTCACCGAGGCCGAGATCGTGGACAACTTCGACGCCGGAACCTACGCCCGCGCGCACCACTTCGGCGACAAGCTTCTCCTCTTCCGCGTCGAACCCGCAGGCACGCGCTCGCGCCCCGCGCTCACGATCTCGCTCGAACCTTCGCGCACGTCGTCGCGCGCGCGTCTGGACGAAGCCGAACATCTCGCCCGACGAATGTTCAGCGTTGAGCACGATCTTAAAAAGTTGCGCGCGCAGGTCGCCGACGATCCTTTGATGCGACGACTCGAAGAAGATCACCGCGGCTTGCGCCTGCCGCGCTGGGCGACTCTGTTCGAGGCGCTCGCGAACTCGATCCTGCTGCAGCAGATCGCGACCTCGGTCGCGTGGACTTTCAAGCGACGCCTCGTCGAGCGCTTCGGCGAGCGGCTCACGGTCGGCGGAAAAACTTTCCACGCCTTCCCGCGCCCGCCGTCGCTCGCGCGCGCGCCGGTCGAGAGCCTGCGCGCGTTAGGTCTCAACGGCGCGAAGGCGCGGAGCCTCGTCGAGACGGCGCGGGCGTGCGAGTCCGGCGCGCTCGACGGCGGCGCGCTCGCGCGCATGGAGAACGAAGAGATCATCGCGCGGCTCTCGGAGTTGCGCGGCGTCGGGCGCTGGACGGCGGAGTGGGTCTTGATGCTGCACTTCGGTCGCACGGACGTTTACGCCGCCGCAGACCTCTTCCTGCGCGGCGCGTTCGTCAAGTATTACAACGCGGGCGAGCCTTTGTCCGAGCGGGAGATTCGCGAGCGCGCTCGACGACAGTTCGGCGCGTGGGGCTCTTACGCCGCGCTCTACCTGCTCGCCGGGATGCGCGAAGGATCGGTGACACTCAAGCCGGAGCGCGTGATATCATCGCACGCGAACGTCGCGCGGACGCGCCGCGCGCCGAAGAGCCGAGGATGAGACCCGACCGACCGAGAAAGACGCCCGCCTCGATCGTCACGGGCGACCGTGTGACGGGCAGCCTGCCGCGGCTGCCGGGCATCGTCGCGCCGGGCGAGACGGCGTCGCAGACCGCCGCGACGACGACCGCGGCCGCCGAGCCGCCGTCGCTGATGGTCGCGGGTCGCAAGATGTCCCCGACCGAGTTCACCACGGCGATGGTGCACTTCCACCGCGCCGAGATTCAGCGCTCGAACGTCTGGCGCACGCGGCTCGACACGACGACCTACTGGGCGGTCATCACCGCGGGCGCGACGCTCTCGTTCGCCTTCAGCTCGCCCGCGAACCCGCACTTCGTCATCCTCATCAACACGATCCTCATCACCTTCTTCCTCGCGATGGAGGCGCGCCGCTACCGCTACTACGAAATCTGGGCGAGCCGCGTGCGCGTCCTCGAAACCGGCTTCTTCGCGCAGATGCTCAAGCCCGCGACCGCCACGACCGAGGAGTGGGTCGAGCACTTGGCGAAAGACTTGCGCACGCCGCACTTCACGATCAGCCTGTGGGAGGCGCTCGGTCGCCGCCTGCGGCGCAACTACCTCTGGATGTTCGTGCTGCTCGCCGCGAGCTGGAACCTGAAAGTTTACCTGCACCCGTTCCCCGCGACGGACTTCGACGTCTTCATCAAGCGCGCGGCGGTCGGCGTCGTCCCCGGCGACGTGGTGTTCCTCATCGGCTTCGTCTTCAACATCGGCGTCATCGCCTTCGCCTTCGCCACCGTGCGCCTCAAGCAGGCGACGGGCGAGGTGCTCTCGACCCGCGAGTTCCACCCGCTGCGCCGCGTCCGCACGAGCTTCGAGCGCGCGACCGGCGCACCGCAGCGCGCCACCACGCGCCGCACCAAGCGCGCGCGCGAGCGCACGAGGACGGTGCGCACCGGCACGCAGACCGGCGAGTGGAAGCGCGTTGACACGACCGAGCCGCCCGAGCGCGACGACACACGCCGCACGGAGTTTCCGGCGCGGGAGGAAACGCTGACTTAGAGGTCAGAGGTCAGAGGTCAGAGGTCAGTTAAGAAAAGCGGCTTGGCTTTCACTGACCTCTGACCTCTAACCTCTGACCTCCGCTCCTATGATTGAACTCGACGGACAGCAGCTCACGCTCGAACAGATCGAACGGGTCGCGCGCGGCGACGGGCGCGTCGCGCTCGCCCATCGCGCGCGCACGAGGGTCGGGGCTTCGCGGCGCGTGGTCGAGCGGATCGTCGAGGAGGGGCGCGTCGTTTACGGCGTCAACACGGGCTTCGGGAAGTTGTCCGAGGTCGTCGTGCCGCGCGAGGAGCTGCGCGAGCTGCAGTTGAACCTCGTGCGCAGCCACGCCTGCGGCGTCGGCGATCCGCTCTCCCCGGAAGAGGCGCGCGCGATGATGCTGCTGCGCGCGAACGTGCTCGCGCTCGGCTACTCGGGCGCGCGCGTCGCAGTCGTCGAGAAGTTGATCGAGTTGATCGGGCGCAATGTCGTGCCGGTCGTCCCCGAAAAGGGATCGGTCGGGGCGAGCGGCGATCTCGCGCCGCTGGCGCACCTCGCGCTCGTCTGCGTCGGCGAGGGCGAAGCGTTCTTCGAAGGCGTGAGGATGTCTGGCGCGGAGGCGCTGCGCCGCGCAGGCGTCGAGCCGGTCGCGCTCGAAGCGAAGGAAGGGCTCGCGCTCTTGAACGGCACGCAGGCGCTCACGGCGGTCGGCGCGCTCGCGCTCGCGCGTGCCGAACGCGTCGCGCGCGCGGCGGACGTCTCCGGCGTGATGACACTCGAAGCGCTGCGCGGCACGCCCGCAGCCTTCGACGAGCGCATCCACGCGGCGCGACCGCACGCGGGGCAACTTGAGGCAGCCGCGCACCTGCGCGAGCTGATGAGCGAGAGCGAGATACGCGAGTCGCACCGCGAGAACGATCCGCGCGTGCAGGACGCTTACTCCCTGCGCTGCATGCCGCAGGTTCACGGCGCGGCGCGCGACGCGCTCCGCCACGCGCGCCTGCTCACGGAGATCGAGACCGGCAGCGCGACCGACAACCCGCTCGTCTTCGCCGACACTTCCGAAGTCCTCTCCGGCGGAAACTTCCACGGCGCGCCGCTCGCGCTCGCCTTCGACTACGCCGCGCTCGCCGCCACACACCTCGGCAACATCGTCGAGCGCCGCGTGGATCGCGTCGTCAACCCGGACAAGAACGAGGGGCTGCCCGCTTTCCTGACGAAGAATGCGGGCGTCGAGTCCGGCATGATGGTCGCGCAGATCGTCGCGGTGGCGCTCCTGAACGAGTGCAAGGTGCTCGCGCACCCGGCGAGCGTTGACAACCTGCCGACCGACGGCGGCAAGGAGGATCACGTCTCGATGGGCATGACGGCGGCGACGAAGCTGCGCTCAATCGTCTCGAACGTCGAGCGCGTCGTCGCCATCGAGCTGCTCTGCGCCGCCGAGGGGCTCGAACACCGCCTCCCGCTCAAGCCCGGTCGCGGCGCGCTGCGCGGCTACGAGACGGTGCGCGCGCACGCCCCGAAACTTACGCGCGACCGCCCGCTCTCCGCCGACATAGAAAAACTCGCCGCGGCTGTCCGACGCGGCGAGTTCGATTTTTGAGAAGGCTACCGTTGAGAAACTAAGATTCACCGCAGAGGCGCTGAGATGACGCGGAGTTTACGCAGAGAAAACCTCTGCGCTACTTCTGCGAGTGCTCTGCGCCTCTGCGGTGAGTTAATCCCCACACCCGCTCGCCCGCCGTCGTAATCCGTCAACGTCGCTTCCCCTTCTTTGTCCCGCCCGCCTTCTGCTGCTGGTTCTGCTGATCGTTCTTGAAGGCGTCGCCGACGGGCACGGGGTAGCCTTTGCCCTGGAGCTGCGGGACGGGGATCGCGATCCCCTTCTGACCTTTCACGTTGCGCGTGACGTGCGCGCCGCTCGCGTTATTGTTCGGCGCGGCGTCGTTCTTGTTCGCGTCGTTTTTGTTCGCGCCCTTCGCGTTCGAGTTCATGACCGCGGTGCCGCCGCCCTCGGCGGGGTTGCCGAGCGCGTCGCGCGCCATCTGTTTCAGGGCGTCGAGGAGCCGCGCGCGCGTCTGCTCGTCGAGCTGATCGAAGGAGACGCCGTGCGCTTCGAGCACGCGGCGCAGGTTCTGCTCGGTGTTCGTGCCGCGGTCGTAAACGTCGCGGTAGATGTGGAGCACGCCGTCGTCGGTCGCGACGATGGTCTCGTAGCGCAGCTCGACCGCGACGGGCTGCGCGAGCTTCACCGCCTTCGTCTCCGTCTTGTTCTTCGCGTAATTCTGCTCGTCCTCCGCCGTGAGCTGCGTCCCCGAAAGCTGCGCGAGTTCGAGCGCGAAGTCTTCGACCAGACTGTCCGTGAGCCCGACGCAGCCGTGCGATGCGAACTCGCCGAGGCGCGCGGGGCTCTTGCCGCCGTGAATCAGCGACGGCAAGCCGATGGGAATCTTGAGCGGTCCTAACGGATTCAGCTTGCTCCCCGCGGGCACCTTCTCGCCGACCTTCACCTTGCTCTTGCCCGCCTCGACCCAGGGCTCGTCCGGCGGCGTCCACTCCGGGTTGAAAATGATCTGCGACGCCTTACGCATCCCCGCCGGCAGAGGGAACTCCGGGTAGCCGATGCCGACCTTGTAAGACTTGACGAGCCGACCCTGCTCGAACACGTCCATGCGGAACGCGGGCGCGTTAATCACGACGCGCGTGTCGGTCGGCACGGCGTTCGGGTGATCGGTCGTCGCCGTCATCGCCGTGCTCGACCCGCCCTCCGCGCCGCCCGAAGCCCAGCGCTCGCGCGCGAACGAGAGCACCTGATCCGCCTTGTCAGCGCCGACGACGCCTCTGATCTTCTCCGTCGCACGCGCCGTCGCGCCCTGCGTCGTGCCCTCGCTCGCGTTCGCCTCGCGCAGACCGGCGCGCTCCTCCTGCGCGACCCGGCGCAACTGCGCGATCTGTTCGTCCGTCAGACTCAGCTTCGATTTCAGATCGCGCGCGAACGACTCGTCGGCGAACAGCGCGTCGAGCACGGCGAGCGTCACGGGCTGCGTGTCCGGCACGGACGCCGCCGCGTTCGCGACGTTCGAGTTTGTCGCGTTCGCGTTCGCCGCGTTCATATTCGTCGCGTTGACGTTCGCCGCGTTCGCGTTTGTCGTCGCAGTGTTCGTCGTTGTCGTCGTCGGCTGACAGCCCGCGAAGCTGAGCGCGATCAGGAACGCGAACGCCGCGAAGCACGCCGCCGAAGCGCGCTCCCCGCCCGTCATAAACCCTCGCCGTGTTTTCATCATCGCACGAAGCCGCCCCCCAAACTTTCGCGCGCCGACGCGCGCACGCCTTCCGTCGTATTGCCTCACGCATAGCAACCGTCGTTCCCCGCCCCGACGCGCGCCGGGGCCGCATTTTTACTGCCGGAAACCACGCCGCCGCGGACGAAAAGTGGACGATGGGGAAACGACGGAGTACGAACGCGGGACGATGAACTGAAAGCCGACTACTCTTACTTCATCGCCCATCGTTCCGACTTCATCGTTTTCTTTCATCGTTTTCCGCCGAGGAGCGGGAAGGGGTTGACGGATCGCCCGCCGTACCAGCGTTTGGGATCGTCGGTGACGGAGATTTCGAAGTGGAGGTGGTAGTTGCCCGCGCCCGCGTTGCCCGTGTCGCCGACGTAGGCGATCACGTCGCCGCGCCGGACGAACTTCCCTTCACCGATCCCGTCGGCGTAGCGGTCGAGGTGCGCGTAGTAGTAGATGGTGCGGTCGTCCGTGCCGCGCACGTAAAGGGTGGTGCCGCCGCGCGCGCTCTGGAAGAGCCTGACGACGGTGCCGTCGGCGGCGGCGACGACGGGCGTGTCCTTCGGAGCCGTGATGTCTATGGCGTCGTGCACGCGACCCTCAGAGCGCGCCTCGTCGTAAGTGTCGCGCAGTTGATCGGCGCGCACGCCCTGCACGGGGATCAGGAGGCTCGTGTTCGCGTTGCCGTTCGCGTTCGGCGGCGAAGCGGTCGGCTGCGGGGGGCTCGGCGAAGGCGACGAAGGCGTCGGCGTGAGACTCGCAGACGCGCCCGGACTCGCGGACGGCGTTACGCTCGGAGACGGCTCGACCGACGGCGAGACTGGGGGCGACGGACTCGGCGAAGGGCTCAAGGTCGGCTTCGCCGTCGGCTCGACGGTCGGCGGGGGCTGAGTGATCGGCGTGACGGGCGTCGCGCCGTACTTCGCGTTCAGAGCCCAGACGAGCGCGGCGACGAGCGCGACGACGCAGAGGAAGAGGAGGATGACGAGCGCGCGCAGACGCGCCACCTGCCGCGCGGCGGGCGAGGGCTGCTCGACGCGCACGTTCTCCGCGAGCGGGACGACGGAGCGCGCGCGCTGTCGCGTCTCCTCGTCGAAGCGCGGATCGAGGCGCACGTGCGTCACGTCCGCGTCGTCGTCCGCGCCCGGCGGCGTCGGCGTCGGTCTTTCCGAGTCCATAAAGTTTGCACAGAGCATATGCGCGCGTGCGCGGCGAATCAAGCAACGATGAGGAGAAGATGTTCGCTGCTGGACGCTAGACGTTAGTGAAAAAAGCGAGCAGCTTCCGACATCTACCATCTAGCATCTTCTCGTGTCGTTGGCGCGCGCGCCCCTTTTTTTGTACAGTATGACTCCCGCGAAATGCCGCATGAGTGACCGTCAAACGATCAGAGCGCCGCGCGGCGCCCATCGTGCGCGAGTTGCGCGAGCTTGAGAACGACGAGACGCTGCTCGTGCAGTCCGGCAAGCCCGTCGCGGTTTTCCGCACGCACGACGCGGCGCCGCGCGTTCTGATCGCCAACTCGAACCTCGTCGGCGCGTGGGCGACGTGGGAGCACTTCCACGAACTCGAACGGCGCGGGCTGATGATGTACGGGCAGATGACCGCCGGGTCTTGGAATTACATCGGCACGCAGGGCATCGTGCAGGGCACGTTCGAGACCTTCGCGGCGATGGCGGACAAGAGCTTCGGCGGGACGCTTCGAGGCAAGCTCGTCGCCTCCGGCGGCATGGGCGGCATGGGCGGCGCGCAGCCGCTCGCGGCGACGTTGAACGGCGCGGTCTTCCTCGGCATAGACGTTGACCGCGCGCGCATCGAGCGCCGCGTCCAGACGGGCTACTGCGACCGTCTCGCTCTTGATCTCGACGACGCTTTACGAATCTGCGAGGACGCGCGCGAGCAGGGGCGCGCGCTGTCGGTCGGACTCGTCGGAAACTGTGCGGAAGTGTTACCGGAGATCGTGCGGCGCGGCGTGCGGGTTGACGCGGTGACCGATCAGACGAGCGCGCACGATCCTCTGAACGGTTACGTGCCGGAAGGGTTGTCGCTCGAAGAGGCGGCGGAGCTTCGTCGCAGCGATCCGAAAAGTTACGTCGAGCGCTCGACCGGCTCGATGGCGCGCCACGTCGAGGCGATGCTCGCCTTGAAGCGCGCCGGAGCCGTAGCCTTCGACTACGGCAACAACATACGCAAGTTCGCGTCGGACGCCGGATGCGCGGACGCCTTCGAGATTCCCGGTTTCGTCCCCGAATACATCCGCCCGCTCTTCTGCGAGGGCAAGGGGCCTTTCCGCTGGGTGGCGCTCTCGGGCGATCCGGCGGACATACGCCGCACCGACGATCTCGCGCTCGAACTCTTCCCCGAAGACTCGACCCTGAATCGCTGGTTGCGACTCGCGCGCGACCGCGTGCAGTTCCAGGGTCTCCCGGCGCGCATCTGCTGGCTCGGCTACGGCGAGCGCGCCGAGATGGGCGAGGCGATGAACGAACTCGTCAAGCGCGGAGACCTGAAAGCGCCCGTCGCCATCGGTCGCGATCACCTCGACACGGGCTCGGTCGCGTCGCCTTTCCGCGAGACGGAGGCGATGAAGGACGGCACTGATGCGGTTGCTGATTGGGCGATCCTGAACGCCATGCTCAACACGGCGAGCGGCGCGTCCTGGGTCTCCTTCCACCACGGCGGCGGCGTCGGCATCGGCTACTCGCTGCACGCCGGACAAGTCTCCGTCGCCGACGGCACGCCGGAAGCGGCGCGGCGGCTCAACCGCGTGCTCACGAACGATCCGGGCTTGGGCGTCGCCCGCCACGTTGACGCGGGCTACGAAGAGGCGATTGAGACCGCGCGCGCGAAGGGCGTCCACGTCCCGATGCTCGACGCGCCGCGTGGCGATGAGACGGAGGCCGCGAAATGATCTCTTCAACGAAACTGAGATCGTCAACGAACATGAGGCGACACACTCGAACTCTATTCTTAATCGTCGCGCTCCTCGTCCCGCTCGCGCCGCACGCGCAGACTGTGACGCAGCCTCCCGCGCGCGTCGCGGCGGCGGGCGCGGTGCGCGTCGAGCAGGTCGCGTTCGAGAGCAAGCTCGTCGGCGCGGCGTTGCCGTACAACGTCGCGCTGCCGCCGGATTATGATCTCAAGTCGTCGGCGCAGACGCGCTATCCAGTCCTCTATCTTCTGCATGGTCTCGCCGGGAGCGCGGACGATTGGGTCTCAAGCCGCGCGCACTTGGCAGACTACGCCGCGCGCTACTCCATGATCATCGTCGTACCCGAAGGCAAGGACGGCTGGTACACCGACGGCGCGGTGGCGAACGAGAAGTACGAAACTTATTTCGTCGCGGAGTTGCTGCCCGACGTTGCGCGCCGCTTCCGCACGATTGAGACGCGCGACGCACGCGCCATCGCGGGCCTCTCGATGGGCGGCTACGGCGCGCTGAAGTTCGGTTTGAAGTATCCCGACAAATTCATCTTCGCCGCCTCGATGAGCGGCGCGCTCGGCGCGGCTTCGTGGCACGCCGAAGACGCGCTGCCCGCGTTCGTCAAGCCGTCCATCGCGCGCGTGTACGGCGCGGCAGACAGTCCCGTGCGCGCGCCGAACGACATCTACAAGCTCGTGCGCGAGATGCCGACGGAGCGCGTCGCGTCGCTCCCCTATTTTTATCTCGACTGCGGGACGGAGGACAGTCTGCTCTCGTACAACCGCGACTTCGCCGCGCTCTTGGTCGAAAAGAAGATTCCGCACGAATATCGTCAACTGCCCGGCACTCACTCGTGGCCCTACTGGGATAGGCAGGTGCAGGAAGTCTTGAGGCTCGCGGCGCAGAGACTCGCGCCGCCGCAAACTAAAAAATGATCGGCTGGTGAAAAACTATGGACACGCAAACGAACGACACGCAGGCGAACGGCGACGGCTCGGCGAACGCGGCGCGCGTCGCCGAGATTCAGCGCACGCTCCGCGACGCGGGGCTCGACGGCTGGCTCTTCTACGACTTCCGCCAGAGCGACCCGCTCGCGTATCGGATTCTCAAACTCGACCCCAACCAGTTCTCCACCCGCCGCTGGTTCTACTTCGTCCCCGCCGAGGGCGAGCCGACGCGCATCAACCACGCCATCGAGCAGGGCAAGCTCGACCGCCTCCCCGGTCGCAAGCTCATCTATTCGAGCTGGCAGCGACTTAACGAGAGCCTGCGCGACGCGCTCTCGACCGCGAACGCTACCGCGAAGCCGCGGATCGCGATGCAGTACTCGCCCGAAAACTCGATCCCCTACATCTCGCGCGTTGACGCGGGGACGATTGAGCTGGTGCGCTCGCTCGGCGCGGAGCCCGTCACGTCCGCCGACCTCGTGCAGTTGTTTGAAGCCATCTGGACGAAGGAGCAGTACGACTCGCACGTCGTCGCCGCCAACAACATCCACGACATCATTCAGGAGGCGTTCGCCGAAGTTGGTCGCAAGATCAGGGCGGGCGAGCCCGTGAACGAGTACGAGATACAGCAGCTCATGGTGCGCCGCTTCGAGGAGACGGGGATGACCTGCAACGACGATCACCCCATCGTCTCCGTCAACGAGAACGCCGCGAGCCCGCACTACCAGCCGAACGCCGGAAGGTTCTCGCCGATCAAGCGCGGCGACTTCCTCCTGCTCGACGTGTGGGCGAAACTGAAGACGCCCGGCGCGGTTTACGCCGATCAGACCTGGACGGGCTTCGTCGGCGAGACGCCTTCGGAGGAGCACGTCAAAGTCTTCACCATCGTGCGCGACGCGCGCGACGCGGCGATTGAATTCGTCCGCGAGAACGTGAAGGCGGGGCGCGAGATCAAGGGCGCGCAAGTGGACGACGTGTCGCGCGACGTGATCGAGCGCGCGGGCTACGGCGAATACTTCACGCACCGGACGGGGCACTCCATCGGCGAGGAAGTCCACGGCAACGGCGCGCACATTGATAATTTGGAGACGCGCGACTCGCGCAAGATCATCCCGCGCACCTGCTTCTCCATCGAGCCCGGCATCTACCTGCCCGGCAACTTCGGCGTCCGCTCCGAGATCGA
>JAIVGV010000283.1 GCA_020201365.1 Acidobacteriota bacterium | reverse complement strand
GTGGAGCTGCCACGCGAGGTGCTCCGAGAGCGATTCCGGGCGCGTGAGGAACTGCTCGAAGGTCGGCGCGTCCTCCTTGTACTCGAACTCCTGCGTCTTGTAGCCGGGGTCGAGGTACTCCTGAAACTCGCGACCGAAGTCAACTTCCTCGAAAGCGTCGCGCTCGCGCTCGACCGTCTCGCCTTCGTCGTCGCCCGGGGTGTCGCCAGCCGCGGTGATCGTTTCGCCGTCGGTCTCGACCGACGTTAAAGCCTCGACCGCCTGCGCGTCGCCCGCGCCGTTCGCGCCGTTCGCGTCGGCGGCGGTCGGGTCGGCGGCGGGCACGTCGAAGTCGTTGCCTCCGGACGCCAACTGATCGAGGATGCGCTCCTCGATCTCCTGCTTCTCTTCGTTCGCGGGGACTTCTTCGAGGACGGGGTTTTCGAGCAGCTGCTGCTGGATCAGCTCGCTCAGTTCGAGCGAGGTCATCTGCAGCATCTCGATGCGCTGGCGCAACTGTGGCGTCAGCACGAGCCGCTGCGAGAGACTGGTCGTGAGCTTAACGGACATACGCAGGCTGCGTGAACGACTCTAACATGATTACTTGACGGATAGAATTAAGACGCCGCGAAGGGCGCTCTGTCGCGGGAGATTATACCGCATCCGCGCGCGGCGGCGTAGCGGATTACAGGCGGAATTTTTCGCCGAGGTAGAGGCGGCGCACCTCCGCATCGTCGGTGAGTTCTTGGGGCTCGCCGGAGCGGAAGACTTTGCCATCAGCCATGATGTAGGCGCGGTCTGTGACGCCGAGCGTCTCGCGGACGTTGTGGTCGGTGATGAGGATGCCGATGCCGCGATCTTTCAGGTAGAGGATCATCCGCTGCAGCTCGTCAACCGCCTTGGGATCGATCCCGGCGAAAGGCTCGTCCAAGAGCATGAACTGGGGCTCGGTCGTGAGGGCGCGCGCGATCTCGGTGCGGCGGCGCTCGCCGCCCGACAGGGCGTCCCCGCGCGTGCGGCGGACGTGCTGGATGCCGAACTCCGCGAGCAGCTCTTCGAGCCGCTTGTAGCGCTCGCCGCGGCGCAGCCTCAGGGTTTCGAGGACGGCGAGGATGTTCTCCTCGACCGTCATCTTGCGGAAGATGGAAGGCTCCTGCGGCAGGTAGCCGATGCCGAGGCGCGCGCGCAGGTACATCGGGAGCCGCGTGATGTCGCGGTCGCCGAGGCGGATGCGCCCGGCGTCGGGGCGCTCCAGCCCGATGATCATGTAGAAGGTGGTGGTCTTCCCCGCGCCGTTCGCGCCGAGCAAGCCCACCACCTCGCCCGGCTCGACGTGGACGCTCACGTCGTCCACGACGCGACGCCGCGCGTAAGCCTTCACGAGCCCGCTCGCCGCCAGCGCCGCGGGCGACGGCGTGAGGCGCGGCGCGCGCGCGATGTGATCCTCGCGCGCCTCAGCCTCGGCGGCTTCTATGATGTCCTCAGCCCGCACACTCATCGGCGAGTGAATAGTGAATAGTAAATCGTAAATAGTCAAAGCAGGCTCGGCTATGCACGATCCCGCTATTCACTATTTACTAATCACCACTTACTGCTTCTTGATCTTGTGAACCGTGTGGACGCGCCCCGAAGGCTGACCGGCGGCGTTCGCGGAGTCGGAGACGACGCGGTTCTCGCGCAGGTACACCGTCATGCGCCGCCCCTCGCTCGTGCCCTGCTCGGCGTCCTCGACGCGCGCTGGTGTGCCGGTGAGCACGACCGTCTCGTCGGCGGCGACGTACTCGCCGCGGTCGCCCGTGCCCCTGCGTCCGGGCTGCGTGACGACGACGTTGCGCTGCGCGACCGTGCGCTCGACCTCGCTCTGCTCCTTCTGCAGGTAGATGTCGGCGACATCGGAAGTGATCCGCTCCGTGCCCTGCTTGATGTCCACCGCGCCCTCGTAGTGCAGCAGCCTGTCCGTGTCCGAGTAGAACATGCGCTGCGACGAGGCGAAGACGGGGACGATCTGTTGCGCGCCGCCCGCGTCGCGCCGCCGCGCGCGGTAGAGCGCGCTCTGCACGTGCCCCTCGCCCTCCATGCGCCTCTGCTCGCCGCGCACGGTGATCTTGTCGGCGCGCAGGAAGTTGTCGTCCTGCCACGCGCGCGCCTCGCCCGTGTAGATGCCTAGCCCCTCCTCGTGGCGGAACTCCGCCTCGTTCGAGTTGACGAAGACGGGGCTTTTGACCTTCTCGAAGGGCGTCGCGCCGTTCGTCTGCTCCTGGCTGTAGTAGGTCGTCTGCACGCGACCGCTCGCGTAGGTGATCTTCGTGTCGGCGTTCGTGTCAATCGAGGGCGCTTTGAGGCGCGCGCGCGAGTCCCAGACGACCGGCTCGCCGCCGCGCAGCCGAACGGTCGCGTCGTCGCTCGTGTAGATCGCGTTGTCCGACTCGCCGTTGCGGTCGCCCTCACTGAACTTCGTGTTCCCCTGCGTCTCGGCGCGCTCCACGTCCTGCGTCTCGCGCACGAAGAAGGCGACGACGGTGTTCGACGTGAGCGTGCGCACGCCGCGCTTCGCGTCCTGGACGGTCGGCGTGATCGTCGTCTTCGTGCCGCCCGTCGCGGTAAACAGCCGCGCGAGGTTGCCCGACTCCAGGAAGTCGCAGTCGAAGCGCGCCGCGTTGAGAACCTTGCGATCCGCCTTCGGCGAGGGCTGCACGGGCTCGACGACCAGCTCCGCGTCGCCCACGGCTTCCGCCTTTTCGAGATCGCGCCCCGAAGCGCGCCACGCGAGGTGGATCGAGTTCGCCGTCAGCCGCTTGCTCGCCGCGCGCGGATCGCTTGCGCGCGACTGCGGCGCGGCGAGCGTGACGACGGGGCGTCCCTCCGAGCGCATCTCTTTGAGGACGCTGCGGTCGGTCTGCGTGTCGAAGAAGACTTCGACTTTACTGGGCGACGCGAGCGCCGCCTGCGAGTCGGCGTCGAGCGTGCGCGCCTCGATCTGCTCGTAGGCGACGGCGTGTTCGAGCTTCTGCGCCGCGTCGAAGAAGAAGTCCATGTTGACCGAGTGGACTTCCGCCGCGCGCCCCTCCTCGCCGTTGCGCAGGGCTGACCTTTGAGCTTCAACTGCGCGCCCGGCTTCTCCTCGGGCGCGACGGTGATCTCGACGTTGCCGCGCAGCGCCAACTGCTTCTGCCTGCCGTCAACGTCCGCCGCGTCGGCGCGACCCGCGACGTTCTCGCGCGAGAAGGTGAGCGCCGCGGGCGAGGTGCCGCGCTCGTTCTTCACGTCGTAGTCGAGCTGCTCGGTGTTGACCTTGAGCGCGTCCACGGTCTCGACCTGCACGCTGCCGGAGAACGCGACCTGCTCGGTCTCGTTGAAGTAGATCGCCTGCTTCGCGTCGATCTTGTTCGGGCGATCCTTGCCCTGCGGGTAGAACTCGATGTGGACTTGCGCGAGCTCGTGATGACCGTCGTCGAAAGAGGTGGCGAGCGCCGCGCGCACGACCATCGAGAGCCGCCCGTCCTGCTCCTTCACGACGCGCTCGTAGTTCTCGACGCGCCGCGTGACGTTCGTCGAAAGCTCCGGCGCCCCCGAACGCATCTTGAACTCGTGCGCCGGGCGCGCGCGGTAGAAGCTGTAGCCGACGAAGTAGAGCACGCCCGCGCCGAGCACGAGCGCCAGCGCCCGCAGGAACTGCGGCAGACGCGCCCGCAGCCCCAACAGCGCGACGCCCCTTCTTCGTCTGACTTCCTGCATCTCAATTCAGTGAATAGTAAATCGTAAATAGTGAATCGCGGTTGAGCGGCTTGTGCGTGCTCGTTCGAGCCGCCGCGTCACTCAACTTCTATTCACTATTTACTATTCACTATTCACTCGCTCTCACGTCTTCCACGATCAACTGCAAGTTGGTCTCTTCGCGCCAGGTGTTGGTCTCCAGGCGGTACGCGAGTTCGATGCCCTGACCTACGCGCGGCGTTGCAGTTCGGTTTTCCGCCGCGCCCCACCACAGCGCCTCGTGCTCGCGCCCGTCCGAGCCCGCGAGGCGGAACTTGAAGTGGCGTTCTTTGATGACCTGCGGCTCGCGCGCGAGGCGGAAGTCGCGCGTGGCGAAGACGGGGCACGACCAGTGCGCCCCGAACGGTTCGAGCCGCTTGATCTCTTCGGCTAACGCGAGCGAGAGCGCGGACGACGGAGTCTCCGCGTCGATATCAACTACCGGCTCGCAGCCCGTCGCCGGGACGAATCGGCGCGCGTGCTCGTCGAGGCGGCGGCGCAGCTCGCCGACGCGCTCGCGTCGGATGACGAGACCCGCGGCTTGCGCGTGACCGCCGAAGCTCTCGAAGAGATCGGCGCAGGTCGTCAAGCCGTCGAGCAGGTGGTAGTCGCCCGCGCTGCGCGCCGAGCCGTGCCCCGTGCCGTCCTCGTCGAGCGAGATGACGACCGCCGGTCGCCCAAGCTTCTCCGCGATCTTCGACGCCGCAAGACCGATCACGCCGCGGTGCCAGCCCGCCCCCGCAACGACCGCGACCGCGCCGCACTCGCCGTGCGAGAGAAGCTCCGCGACGGCGCGTTCCGTGATCTCCTTCTGCACGACCTGACGCTCGCGGTTGCGCGCGTCCAAGTGCTCGGCGAGTCGTCGCGCCTCCGCCTCGTCGGTCGCCTCGAACAGCTCGACGACGGCGCGCGCGGCGTCCATGCGCCCGGCGGCGTTGATGCGCGGTCCGATGCGGAAGCCGAGATCGCTCGCCGAAAGAGCCCGACCGTTGCTCATCCCGGCGACTTCCATCAGCGCGCGAAGACCCGGATTCGTCGCGTTCGGCAGGTCTGCGAGACCGAGCGAGACGATGGCGCGGTTCTCGCCGACGAGCGGCGCGACGTCGGCGACCGTGCCGATGGCGACGACTTTCAAGAAGCCTTTGATGAGATGTTCTTTGCCGCGCTCGCGCAAGCAGGCGTGCGCGAGCTTGAAGGCGACGCCGACGCCCGCGAGGTTCTTGTCGGGGTACGCGCAGCCGCGCTGGTTCGCGTTCAGGACGGCGAAGGCTGGCGGCGCCCCCTCGTCCGCGTCGGGCAGGTGGTGATCGGTCACGACGACGTCGAGCCCGTTCCGCATAGCCCATTCGAGCGGCTCGTGCGCGCGGATGCCGCAGTCAACGCTGATCGCGAGCGAGAAGCCTTCGGCGCGCGCGCGCTCCAGGACGTCTTGGCGGATGCCGTAGCCTTCCGTGAAGCGGTGCGGGACGTGGTAGGCGGTCTGCGCGCCGAGCAGCGAGAGGGCGCGGCGTAGGACGACCGTGCCGGTCGTGCCGTCAACGTCGTAGTCGCCGTAGATCAAAATCCGCTCGCCCGCGTCCACCGCTCGGAGCACGCGCGCGACCGCGTCCGCCATGCCGAGCATGAGCGAAGGGTCGTGTAGCTGATCGAACGAGGGTGTGAGCAGACGCCGCGCTTCCGGTTCGTCTTCGACGCCGCGCGCGACGAGGATCCCCGCGACGGTCGGTGAGAGACCGAGCGCGGCGGAAAGTTTCCGCGCGCGCGCGGGATCGTGAGCGCGCACGCGCCAGCGTTTCGGGGCACTCTGCAGACGCATTCCTATTCCGCGAACCAGCCGTGCGGGTCGAGGAGCCGCACGCCGACGCGCTGCGCGCCGTCCTCCGCGTCCGTCCACACGCCGTTGACTTCGGCTTCGAGCGAGTTGCCGAAGGGCGGCGTAAGCTTCACGCGGTCGCCGACCTCGACGGGCGCGTCGGAGGCGAGCGTCGCCCCGGCGCGGCTCGCGCGCAGGGCGGTCGCTTCCGCGCAGTAAGTCTTGCCGTCGCGCGCCTCGCATTCGACGCGGACGGAGAAGTTGACGGGGACGCGCGGGCTGCGGGGTCGCTGCGCCCGCTCCTCGCGTTTCATCTCATTCGCTTCTTCACCCATGGGGAGTGCCAACCTTCCTTTGATCGTTCGCTGACGAGCGGAGACGTGAGAAGGGGCGAAGTCAGAGTTTAACCGAAACGGCGCGGCGCGCGCGAGCACGCGGGCGCGGCTTGGGAGGCGGGACAACGAAATTAGAATGTAGCAGACGCGGCGCTCGCTTGAATAGACATTTTAGTCTGGACGTTGAAGAAAGAAGTTTTCACCGCAGAGGCGCGGAGGTCGCGCGGAGTTTACGCGGAGAAGAAATGGTTTTCTCAGCGAGGACGCTGCGGTTCGCTGCGCCTCTGCGGTGAATACCGCCCACACAGCCACGCAAAGCGATGACGACTAACAAAATCAGACCGGTCGCACGTAGCCGAGCCACAGCAGCGCGAGGATGAGCGCGCCCGCGACGAGCCGGTAGGCGATGAAGGCGGCGGTCGAGTGCGTGCGGAGGTAGCGCAGCAGGAACCAGATCGAGGCGTAGCCGACGAGCCCGGCTGTGACGGTCGCGACGGCGAGCGGGACGGCGCTTCCCGGAGGCAGCTTGTGCACGGCTTCTTTCAGTTCGAGCAGCCCCGACGCGGCGACCGCGGGGATCGAGAGGAGGAACGAGAAGCGCGCGGCGGTCTCTCGCTTCTCGCCCGCGAACAAGCCGCCCATGATCGTCGAGCCCGAACGGCTCGCGCCGGGGATGAGCGCGAGCACCTGCGCGCAGCCGACCGCGAGCGCGTCGCGCAAGCCCAGCTCGGACATCCCGCGCCGGTGCGTGCTCACCTTCTCCGCGACGGCGAGCAGCAGCGCGACGACGATCATCATCGTCGCGATGACCCACAGGTTCTTCGTGAACGTCCCCTCGATCTGGTGCTTGAAGACGAGCCCGACGACGCCGACGGGGATCGAGCCGACGATGACGAGCCAGCCGAGGCGCGCGTCGTCCGAGAGTCGCGAACGCCGCCCGACCACCGCGCCGCTCGCCGCGCGCGTCTCGCGCGGTCGCGTGCCGCCGCCGCCGCCGAGCAGCGCGAGGTGATCGCGGATGAAGGCGACGGTGATCGTCAGGATGTCCGGCGCGAAGTAGATCAAGACGGCGACGAGCGTGCCCAACTGCACGACGGCGATGGTCGCGGTCGTCTGCTCCGCCTGAAGCTGTCCGCCCGCGCCGCCGAACAGGTTGAGCGCCTTCGAGGCGAAGACGAGGTGCGCCGTCGAGCTGACGGGGATGAACTCGGTCAGCCCCTGCACGATGCCGATGATGATGGCTTGGAGTAGCGACATGGGAGAGTTTTCAGTTTTCGGTTTTCAGTTTTCAGCCGGGCGGAGATGAAAGCTCAAGCGATGAGATGCGACGCGGCGTTAGTTGCCGCATTCGCCTTCACTCTCGGTAAGAGTTGCGTAGCGCGACCCAGTCGTAGAGCCGGTCGGGCATGAGCCGCCCGAGGCGGACGAGGCTCGCTAACTGCCACGGGAAGGCGTAGGACGTGCGGCGCGTTTCGATGGCGCGCAGGATTTTGCGCGTCGCGTCGTCGAGTTCCATCAGGTACGGCATCTGCGCCTCGCGCCCGGCGGTCAGAGGCGTCTTGATGAAGCCGGGCTTGATGATCGTAACAATGACCCCCGTGCCTTTCAGATCGAGCCGCAGGCTCTCGAAGAGCGCGTTCATCGCCGCCTTGCTCGCGCAGTAGGCGCCGGACTTCGGCAAGCCGCGGTAGCTCGCGAGACTCGAGATCGCGACCAAGTGCCCCTGCCCGCGCGCGATCATTTCGGGCAGCACCGCCGCGACGCTGTTCGCCGCGCCGTGCAGGTTGATCTCAACCGTCTCCGCCACCTGCCCGCCGAGCCGCGCGTAGTCGTCCGTCAGAGTCCCCACGCCCGCGTTCGCCACCAGCACGTCAACCGCGCCGAACTTCGCGCGCAAGCTCTCGGCAGCCGCGCGCACCGCCGCCGCGTCCGTCACGTCCGCCGCGAGCGCGAGCGCGCGCCCGCCCGCCGCCTCGACCTCGCGCGCGACTTCATTCAACGATTCCGCGCGGCGCGCGACGAGACCGACGGACGCGCCGCGCCCGCCCAGCTCCACCGCGAGCGAGCGACCGATGCCGCTCGACGCGCCGGTAACGAGGACGACTCTGTTCGACCAATCCATCTATGTTCTTGCGTCGTCCGTCCGAACACCTTTCCGCTCAGCACAACTCCTCGACGTGCTCGCCGAGCACGCGCAGCGCCGCGCCGAGTTGATCCTGCTTGATTAAGAGATGATCGCGCGAGAAGGCGGAGAGCGCGCCGACCGGGATTCCGGCGGCGGCTAGAATTTCCGTCACGCGCGCGAGGAAGCCGACGACGTTCCACGGCAATTCAATGTCGAGCGTGACGAGGCGGAAGCCCCTCTCGACTTTCGCGTCGCGCGCGGCGTGGCGCATGGCGAGCCAGTCGTCCTCCTCGACTAAGAGCGTCGTCTCGTGCGTGTCGCGCAGGAGCATGAAGACCGCGTCGGGGCGCGGGCTCAGCTCAGGTTGTTCGAGCAGCCGCCGCCAGTCCTCGTGGCGCAGACCGACGAGCGCGAAGGTCGCGGGCAGCACTTCGACCTTCGCGCGGCGCAGCAGCTCTTCGACGGCGGGCTGTTCGGACGTGGGCATCGGCGAGATTTCGGAATGCGGATTACGGATTGCGGATTGAAAAGCTCGCTCGCGTCCGCGATTCGCGCGGCGACGATCATACTTGCACGACGACGGGGACGATGACGGGGCGCGCGCCGGTCTCGCGCTGGACGAAGCGCTTGAGTTCGACGCGCACGCGCTCCTTCAGCAGGCTGAGATCGTTGCGCTCCGCGCTCGTCGCGGACTCGACCGCCTCGGTGACGACGCGCTGCAGGTCGCGCATCATGCCGTCCGCGCCTTCGGCTCCGATGACGCCGCGCGCGACGATCTCCGGCGTCGCTTCGAGCGCGCCCGACTTCTCGTTGATCGTCACGACGGGGGTGAGCACGCCGTCGTAGGCGAGCTGCTTGCGCTCGCGCACGGTCTCGTACTCGATCTCCTCGAAGCCCGACTCGTCTATGAAGGTGCGCTTCACGTCGCGCTTGTCAATAATGGTCGCGCGCCCCTCTTCGAGTTCGAGCACGTCGCCGTTCTCGATGAGGACGATGTGCTCCTCGTCGTAGCCGACGTGGTTTTTGAGGTACTCTTTGTGTCGGTAGAGCATGCGGTACTCGCCGTGGATCGGCACGACGAACTCGGGGCGCACGGCTTCGACGAGGATGCGGATGTCTTCTTGCGAGGCGTGGCCGGAGACGTGAATCAGGCGGCGCTTCTCGTCAATGATGTTCGCGCCGCGCTTGTAGATGTCGCCGATGAGACGCGAGATCGCGCGCTCGTTGCCGGGGATGATGCGCGCGGAGAGCACGACCGTGTCGCCGTCGCCGATCTGCAAACCCTTGTAGCCCTGCGTGGCGAGTTGCATGAGCACGGCGCGCGGCTCGCCCTGCGAGCCCGTGACGAGGAAGACGACGTCGGAGTCGTCCATCTGCTTCGCCTGTTGCAGCGAGATCACCTCGTTCTCGTGCACGTCCAAGTAGCCGAGCCGTTCGGCGATCTCGACGTTCTTGAGCATCGAGCGACCGAGCACGCAGACCTTGCGGTCGTACTGCTGCGCCACGTCGAAGACGATCTGCAGGCGGTGGATGGACGAGGCGAACGCGGCGACGATGATGCGCCCCTCTGCCTCGGCGAAAATTTCTTGGAACGCCGGGATGACGGCGCGCTCCGAAGGCGTGCGCCCCGGCACGGTCGCGTTCGTCGAATCCGACAGGAGCGCGAGCACGCCCTCCTGCCCGTAACGGCGGAAGGTGCGCAGGTCTATCGCCTCGCCGATGACGGGCGTCTCGTCAACCTTGTAGTCGCCGGTGTGGATGATCGTGCCCGCGGGCGTCGTGATGGCGAGCGAGAAGCAGTCAACCAGAGAGTGCGAGACGCGTATGAACTCGACGGAGAACGCGCCGATCTCGACCACCTGGCGCGGCTCGACGCGGTGGACGAGCACGTCGCGCGTCAGCTCGTGCTCTTCGAGCTTCGACTCCGCAAGCCCGGCCGTGAAGTGCGAGCAGTAGACCGGCACGTTGAATTTTTTCAGCAGGTAGGGGAGCGCGCCGAGGTGATCCTCGTGCCCGTGCGTGAGGATGATCGCGGTGATGTCGTCCTTGTACTCGTCTAGGAAATCGAAGTCCGGCACGCACACGTCCACGCCGTAACTGCTCTCTTCGGGGAAGCCCATCCCGGCGTCGAGGATGAGCATCTCGTCGCCGTAGCGCACCGCCATGCAGTTCATCCCGAACTCGCCGATCCCGCCCAGGGGGATGATCTCAATCGCCTTCGCCACTTTCCTTCTCTACTCCGAACTACCGCCGATTGTTATTGGCAGGTGAAAATCTTTTGAGGGAATTTAACCGACGAAGTATAGCACACGCCGGAGACTTTTCCGACGAAGACACGCCGGGCGACCGCCGCGCGACCGACTCACGCGCCGCCTTCGAGCACGCGCGCGAGCCTCGACCATTCCGCAAGCGTCAGCGTCTCCGCCCTTCGACGCGCTTCGATGTCGGCGGCCTCAAGCGCCGCGCCCGCGCCGCCGCGCGACTCGAAGAGGACGCGCAAAGTCTCCGGCGCGCTCCGCAGGTTGTTGAGGATCGTCTTGCGCCGCTGCGCGAAGCCCGCGCCGACGAGCCGCCACAACAAATCTTGATCTGTTGATTCGACTTCGGCTCGCTCGCGCACGCGCAGCCTGATGACAGCGCTCCAAACCTTCGGCACAGGTCGGAACGCCGCGGGCGCAACGTCGAACAGTTTTTCCGCCTCGCAGTAAGCCTCGACGAACACGGAGAGGTAGCCCCGCTCCGTCGAGCCCGGCGGCGCGGTGATGCGCTCAACGACCTCGCGTTGCAGCATCAGCACCAACTCCGAGATGCAGGTGCGCTGCGCGAGGAGGCGTTGCAGGATGGCGGTCGAGACGTTGTAAGGGAGGTTCGCGACGACGCGCGCGGTCTTTGCGGGGGAGATCGCGTCGCGGAAATCCACTTCGAGCGCGTCGGCTTGGACGAGCGCGAAGTTCTCGTGCAGACCGAAGCGCTCTTGCAGGATGGGCGCGAGATCGCGGTCGAACTCGACGGCGACGAGACGCCCCACTTCGCGCACGAGCCGCGCCGTCAGCGCGCCGCGCCCCGCGCCGATCTCTACGACAGTCTCGTCCGCGCGCGGCGCGAGCGCGCGGACGATGCGGGCAACCACGTTCTCGTCAACCAGAAAATTCTGACCGAGGCTCTTTTTCGCGCGCATCAGGATTCGTGCGGCGGTCGCGGCTCGCTTACCAGAGTCTTCTCGATGCGCGGGTCGGGCACGAGCCAGATGAGCGCGACGAGCACGTAGAGCGCGCAGGCGATCCACGGGCGCGCGAACGCGAGCGGGATCGCCGCCGCGTAGATAAGCGGCGAGACTTTGCCTTTCGTGTCGCGCCCGAACGCGACGCCGAGCGCCGAGCCTCTGCCGTTGATCGAGACGAGGAGGCGCGCGAGGATGAAGTAGGCGATTGCCGCGGCGAGCAACACCGCGCCGTAGATGGCGACGGGCAGCGCGGCGAACTCGTTCTCGCCCATCCACGCCGTGACGAACGGGACGAGCGAGAGCCAGAAGAGCAGGTGCAGGTTCGCCCACAGCACGCGGCCGTCAACGTGCCGCGCCGCCTGCAACATGTGGTGGTGGTTGTTCCAGTAGATGCCGAGGAAGACGAAGCTCAGGAGGTAACACAGAAACGTCGGCAGCAGCGGGCGCATCGCCGCGAGGCTCGCCTCGTGCGGCGGTCTGAGTTCGAGCACCATGATCGTGATGAGGATCGCGATCACGCCGTCGCTGAAAGCCTCCACGCGCCCCTTCGTCATGCCGCCTCCCCGCCCGCATCACCCGCGTCAGCGCGCCGCGCCGTCGCGCCAACCGACCCCGAACCGCCGCGCGGGTAGCCGGTGATCTCAACGTCGTCGCCGCGCCGCGCGATCTCTACGTCGCGCAGTCGCAGGGCGTCGGCGAGCCGCGCCGCGCCCTCGCCGCCGACCGCCGCGCGCGCGTCGCGTCCGCCGATGAGGACGGGCGCGACGAAGACCGTGACCTTGTCAACGAGCCGCGCGTCGAGCAGCGCACCCGCGACCGTCGCGCCGCCTTCGACGAGGACGCTTTGCGTCGCGCGTTCGTAAAGATGCGAGAGCACGCCGCGCGGATCGCGCGCGCCGCCCGCGAGCCTCACGACCTCGACGCCGCACGCATCGAGCGCGGAGGTGCGCGCGGCGTCTGCACGCTCCGACGCGAAGACGATGACGGGCGACTCGCGCGCGGTGCGTGCGAGTCGCGACGCGGGCGAGAGCTTCAGTTCGTCGTCGAGCACGACGCGGACGAGCGGTCGGTGGCGCGTGAGTCCGCTCCGATCAGTCAGCAGCGGATCGTCCGCGCTCGCCGTGCCCGCGCCGACGAGGATAGCGTCGTATTCATGCCTGAGCCGATGAACACGCTCACGCGACTCCGCGCCTGTGATCCAGCGCGAGTCGCCCGCGCGCGTCGCGATGCGACCGTCGAGCGAGGTGGCGAATTTCAGGTGGACGAAGGGGCGGCGCGCGCGTTGGGAGTGGAAATACTTTTCGTTGAGCCGCTCCGCCTCGCGCGCGAGCACGCCCGTCTTGACCTCGACGCCCGCCTCGCGCAGGTGCGCGAAGCCGCGCCCCGCGACGAGCGGGTTCGGGTCTTCGACCGGCGCGACGACGCGCGCGACTCCCGCCTTGATGAGCGCGTCCGTGCACGGCGGCGTGCGCCCGTGGTGCGCGTGAGGTTCGAGCGAGACGTAAGCTGTCGCGCCGCGCGCGCGCGCGCCAGCCTGTTCGAGCGCGAGCGTCTCGGCGTGCTTGACGCCTTCGGCGAGGTAGCAGCCCTCGCCGACGATCTCCCCGCCGCCGCGCGCGACGACGCAGCCGACCATCGGGCTCGGGCTCACGCGTCCCACGCCGAGCGCGGCGAGTTCGAGCGCGCGGCGCATTAGGCACGCGTCCGCTTCGGGGTCTGGGGTCTGGGGTCTGGGGTCTGGAGTCAAGAGAGTTTTCGTCGGCGTCTGAGTTAGAGTCTCAAGCCGCGCGCTGGATGTTTTCGACTTCAGACTCCAGACTCACGACTCCAGACTGTTACGCGAAGAGACTGTTGACGTATTGTTCGGGATCGAAGACGACGAGATCGTCAACCTTCTCGCCGATGCCTGCGTAGCGGATCGGGAGTCGTAGCTCGCGCGCGATGGCGACGGCGATACCGCCCTTCGCCGTGCCGTCGAGTTTCGTCAGGACGATGCCGGTGACGCCCGCGACTTTTAAGAACTGCCGCGCCTGTTCGAGCCCGTTCTGCCCGGTCACGGCGTCAACGACGAGGAGCGTCTCGTGCGGCGCGCCTTCGACCTCGCGCGCGGCGACGCGCTTCATCTTCTCTAGCTCCGCCATCAGGTTCGACTTGTTGTGCAGCCGCCCCGCCGTGTCCACGATGAGCACGTCCGAGCGGCGCGCCTTCGCCGACTTGAGCGCGTCGAAGAGCACCGCTGCCGGGTCTGTGCCCGACTTCTGCTGGACGAGCGGGACGCCCGTGCGCTCAGCCCAGATGGCCAGTTGATCGCTGGCTGCGGCGCGGAAGGTGTCCGCGGCGCAGATCAGAACGTCGTTCCCCTCGGCTTTGATCCGCTGCGCGAGCTTGCCGATGGTCGTCGTCTTGCCGACGCCGTTGACGCCGACGATCATCAAGACGTATGGCGCGACCGTGTCGGGCACGCTCTCTTCGGAGGCGACGCCCTCGCGCTCGGAGGCGCGCAGGATCGAGAGCAGTTCGTCTTTGATCGCCTGTTTGAGAGCCGCGATGTCGTTGATCTCTTTGCGCGTGACGCCGCGGCGCACCTTTTCGAGAATGTCGAGCGTCGTCTCGACGCCGATGTCGGCGGCGATGAGCGCTTCTTCGAGTTCGTCGAGCAGCTCGGCGTCAATAACTTTGCGCCCCTGAAAGACGGTGTCAATCTTTTCAGACAGCGACTCGCGCGTCTTCTCGACGGCGCGCGAGAAGCGCACGGCGTAGGTCTGCTCCTGCGCCTCGATCTCGGCTCGCAGCTCCTCCATCGTCCGGTCTAAGCCGAGCACGGACGACTGGAAGGGCGAGCGCGACGGCGCGGGTCGCGGCGGCGGCGACGGCGTGCGCGCGGGCTCGACTCTCTCGCGCGCGGATTCGCTCGTAGGCGGTTGCGGTTTTGCCGGGACGTGCGGGCGCGTCGCTTCCGCGCTCGCGCCGACTGTCGGAGACGCGCCGCCCGTCTCGCGCGAAGGCAGCGGCGTCGGCGCCCCGCCTGTCGCAGTCGGTTCGAGCGCGGGCGTCGTTGTCGTCGCCGTCGGAGGCGGGGACTGCGCGGCAGGCGGTTGGAGTTGTGCGCCGGAGGCGTCGGTCGCGGGCTCTTCGCGCGCGGGCGCGGCGGGCTCGCTCAAGCCCAGCGTGATGAAGCGTTGTTCGTTACTCTTGCGTCGCCAGAATGCCATGAAGGTTGCCGATCCGTGCCGTTGATGAAAGTGTGAGTATAACTGCAAGACGAGCGTGTGGACAAAAGCGACTCGGCGCGCGTGCCTTCCGGTTGAATAGAAAGCTACAAAGATTCACCGCAGAGACGCGGAGAAGTCGCGGAGTTTACGCAGAGAAGACATCTCCCTCTCTGCGAAGACTCTGCGCGATCTCCGCGTCTCTGCGGTGAAACCGCGTCTGAAGTTACGAAAATAAGTTGAAATTTAAGCGACGGCGACCGGCTCAGCTTCGTTCGTCGGCGGGGCGGCCGCGGGCTGATCCTTCTTCGGTCGCGGCTTGAGGCGCGCGCGACCGGGCGCGATCTGCCCCTGCTGGCAAGCTTCGACGAGCGCGGCGACAACGTCGGCGTCGTAGCGCGTGCCGACGAAGGTCTGGATGCGCGCGAGCGCTTCTTCGAGGCTCATCGCCTTCTGGTAGGGGCGGTCGGTCGTCATCGCGTCGAAGGTGTCGGCGACCGAGACGATGCGCGCCTGCATGGGGATGTCTTCGCCCTTCAAGCCCTGCGGGTAGCCCTGCCCGTTGACCATCTCGTGGTGCATGTACATGCCGGGGAGGAAGTCGCGCATGGCGGGAATCTGCGACATGATCTTGAAGCCCTTCTGCGGGTGCCCCTTCATGATCTCGTACTCTTCGTCCGTCAGCGGCGCGGGCTTCTTCAGGATTTTGTCGTCAATGCTGATCTTGCCCACGTCGTGCAGCAGCGCGCTGATGCGCAGCTTCTCCATCTCTTCGTCGGGCAGGTTGAGGCGTTCGCCGATGGCGAGCGAGAAGCGCGCGACGCGCTCGGAGTGGCCGCGCGTGTACGGGTCTTTGCCGTCAATCGCGGCGGCGAGCGCCTTGACGGTTCCGAGGAACAGCTCGCGGTTCGCGTCCGCGGCGCGGCGCAGGTCTTCGACGTAGCGCTCGATCCTGTCCGTCATCGAGTTGAACGAGTCGCCCAACTCGCCGAGTTCGGTGCGACTGCGAACCGCGATGCGCTGCGAGAAGTTGCCCGACGCGATGCGCCCGGCGGCTTCGGCGAGGTCGCGGACGGGCTGCGTGAGCTGTTTGGCGAAGAGGAATCCGGCGAGCAGCGCGAACGTGGCGGCGAGCAGGCTGATGACGAGCGTCTGCTGTCGCATGTCGGAGACCGAGCGCAGCGCGGCGCGCTCGTTCTGGATGGCGATGACGCCGAGGCGCGCGTCGTCGTCGAGTTCGGCGGTGGCGTATGCGCCGAGCATCTCGATACGTTGCCCGTCGCGCTCGGCGGTGAAAGGCGCGAGGGCGGACTGAACCTGACGACCGCTGTCGAGCCAGTCCTGCACGACCTTGAGATCGGTCATCGAGCGCTCGGCGTAGGCGACGCGCGCGTCCGGGTGCGCGACGGCGCGACCCTGCGAGTCAACGACGAAGATGACGGGTCGCCCCTGATCCAGCAGCTCGCGCTCGCTCTGCGTCGTCGTCTGACCGACCGTCTTGAAAACTTCTTGGAAGGAGATCACCGCGACGACCGCCGCCGTCACCTCATCGCCGCCCGCGCCGCCCATGACGGGCGCGGCGACCGTGAGGCTCATCTCCTGCGACGAGCGGATCAGGTGCGGGCGCGTGACGACGATCCCGCGCCCGCTCATGCGCGCGAGCACCTCGCCGACGCGCTCGTCCAGCTCGTCGCGACCGATCACGTCGGTCTTGTAGGCGAGGTGCGGCACGCCGCCGACGGGAAGGATCGCGAGCGCGATGATGTTCGGATCGTCAACGACCGCGCGTTGGAGTCGCGCGTCGGACTCGCCCTCGTTCAGAACTTTGACGCCGCCCGCCAGCTCGAACGCGCGCGCGAGCCCCGTCACCACGTCGCGGTAGCGCTGCCCGTAGAGCTCGATCTGCCGCGCCTTGTCCTCGGCGAGCTGCGCCTGGTAGCGACCCTCGACGGCGCGCAGCTCGCTCGCGCTGCGCGTCGAGAGCATCCAGCCCGCGAGCGCGAGCGGGACGAGCCCGACGACGAGCAGCGTCGCCAGAACGATGTAGAGCAGGCGTATGCGCCGGAGGCGTTCGAACATCGGATCGGGAAAGGTCAGACTGTTTAGCGGAAGCGTCGAGCCGTGAGAGGGACTTGCGGGGCAAGCGGAGTAAACCTATCGCGGCTGTTGCAGGGCAGCCATTTCGATAGTACGTGGCGGCTGCGAAAGCTGTCAACGCCGAATTCTGCGAGCCCATGGCAGTGAGGAAAGTGCGTCCGTAAGTCTAATAAACACTAGTGTGATTTGGGGAACTGAGACCTGTTGAATATGTACAAGGCGATGTTCATCGCGACCGAAATCGCCAAGAAGATTAGCATCGCCGAGATCACCGGGTCATTAACCCAGATGACGTGTACCTCAAACCACTTGAAGAAAAAGATCGCGGCGATGAAGAAGCACCCGGCAATCTTCCGCGAGGCTGCTTCATTATCCAGTCTAGCGGAGAAATAGCTCAGGCTCAGTGCTAAGAGCGAGCCGATCAAGATAGCCTTGAAAAGAAAAAGCGCTATTCCGCTGTCGTGAAAACGCTCCAGCGGCTTTCCTAGCAGAAATGAGATCCCTATAAACAGTAAGAACATCGTGAGCCAAACCAAGTATTTGCCGAAGACTCGTCTCTGTGAACTCATGTTCGCCTCTCCTGGTTATGGGATCGGCCGGGAGGCGTCAGACGCCTCCCCGCCGATGCGTCGCTTCTAAGTGGTTGGGCTAGCTGGGCAGTACGAGACGCATGTGTCTGGGATTTTTAGTATGCAGGAGTCGTAATCGGCGTTCAGGGCTACAACCTGAACAATTCCGACCGCCCCGGCAGCAATAGCACAGAAAATTGCTGCCGCCCCGGCAGTGATAATCGCGCAACCTGCGGTTGCCGTCACGTCAACCCCTACAGCGCGTGAGTACGCGGCTTTCCATTCGTTGTAGCAGATATCTTTATGGCGCTGCTTACAGTCAGCACACGCGGGAGAATCGCCTAAAAGCAGCCCGCCGCCGTCACCGAATCCGCCGCCGAAGCCCCCGAACGGGTCGTCGCATCCCATGCCGAAGTCTGAGTTGAAGGTATCGCCATCGAACCAGCCGTCGCCACCGAACAGGCACGACGGGTCGCCTTGCATGACTGCCCCGCCGAGCGGCGTGAACGGAGAGAAGGAGGCACGGAGGAACAGCGCAGCATCTCCGGCTTGATCAATCCGGCGGACGGCGGTGAGATTACCCGCGCGATCATAGTCCAAGCGCAGCGAGATGCCGTCGCTGTTATTGATCGCACGCAGGTGACCACGGCGGTCGTAACCGAAGTCGGAGTGCTTGC
>JAIVGV010000166.1 GCA_020201365.1 Acidobacteriota bacterium | reverse complement strand
CCGTGAAAGGGCGGTGTCCTAGGCCCCTAGACGAACGGGACGCGCGCTTGGACAGCAGGGAGCTTACGGTAACGTAGCGTCTTCGCGGCTGTCAAACGACCCGACCGCGCCGGCGGCGCGATGCTCGCTGCCCGCGCATCCTTTGCGCCGCGCCGCGCATCGCAGTGGGCGCGCGCGAGCCGGAGCGAGGGGGCGCGCGCCGGATCGTTCGACGTTTGGAGAGGACGACGTAAGCCGAGATCGCGCCGCCGCCCCGCCGCCACGCCATGAAGATCAAACGCACCGCACTGCTCTGCCTGATCGCCTCGACGCTCCTCGCGCAGCCGTCGCGCGCGCAGACGCCGCAGACGACGCCGCCGGGCGACAAGCCGACCGACGAGCAGGCGGCGCGCGCCGCCGAACTCGAACGCAAGGCTCTCAAGCTGCTCGACGAGATCGGCGACGACGCGCGCACGCTCAAGCTCGTGGAGAACCGCGCGCGCTTCCAGATCGCGACCGCCGATCTCCTCTGGGCGCGCGACGAGAAGCGCGCCCGCGAGATCATCGGCGACGCGCTCGCGGGCGTCGCGTCGGTCACCGGCGCGCTCGCGTCGGGCGCGCCCGCGCCGGACGACTCGCGCGGCGAGCAGCGCACGCAGGAGCTGCTGAACCTGCGCCGCGAGATCGTGCAGCTCGTCGCGCCGCACGACCCGCAGCTCGCGCTCGACTTTTTGCGCGGCACGCGGATGCCTCAGTCGTCCCCGCCGCAGGGCGCGGCTTACTACCAGCCCGACCCGGAGCTTGCGCTTGAAGCGTCGCTCGCCGAGCAGGTCGCCGCGCGCGACCCCAAGCAGGCGCTCCGGTTCGCCGAAGAAGTCCTCTCGCGCGGCTACTCCTCGCAGCTCGTCTCCGTCCTCGAACGGCTGCGCTCGACCGACCCCGAAGCCGCCTCGCGCCTCGCCTCCGACATCGCGCACAAACTGCGCGCCTCCGATCTCACAGGCGGCTACGAGGCGACGAGCGTCGCGCTCTACCTGCTGCGCTCGACGCGCGGCGCGGCGGACGCAAACGCCCCGCGCGCGGGCGCGCCCGTCGTGGCCAACGCCGCGGCGCCGGGCGTCGTCGTCAACACGGGCGCGGGCGGTCAGCAGTTCATCTCCGTTGACGATCAGACGCGGCGCGATCTGCTCAACCTGCTCGCGGGCGCCGCGCTCTCCGCGCCGAGCGATCCGCGCCGCCGCGGCATGACGCAGAACCTCGTCGGCTCGCTGCAACAGTTCGCGCCTGAGATCGAGCGCGCCGCGCCCACGCAGGCGCAGGCGTTGCGCCGGCTCGCGGGCTCCGACTCGCCGCGCCTCGCGCTCGAAGCGCGCGCGAGCCCGCCGCAGCGCGAGTACGCACAGCTCATGCAGACGGGGACGGTTGACGCGCTGCTCGACGCGGCGTCGAAGGCTCCGCCGGAGACGCGCGAGCAGTTGTACCGCTCGGCGGCTTACAAGGCGATGAACGAAGGCGCGGGCGACCGCGCGCGGCAGATCGTCTCGGATCACTTCGACGACCCGCAGCAGCGCGCGCAACTCCTGCGCGAGCTCGAGCAGCAGATCTTCTGGAGGGCGGCGGGCGCGGGCGAAGTGGATCAGGCTCGCGCCGCCATCGCGCGGGTCGCGCGACCGGAGGATCGCGCGGGGATGCTCACTTACCTCGCGCGCGCCGTCGCGGGCAAGGGCGACAAGGAGGGCGCGGCCCGTCTGCTCGAAGAGGCGTGGGGCGAGATCGGCGGGCGGGCGCGCGACCAGCGGCAGTTCTCCGCGCAGATGGAGGCGGCGCAGGCGTTCGCGGCGGTCGCGCCGGATCGCGCCTTCGAGATCGCCGACGCCGCGATCTCGCAGCTGAACGATCTGCTCGCGGCGGCGGCGACGACAGACGGCTTCGGCCAGCGCGCCTTCGAGCAGGACGAGCTGAAGACGCAGGGCGGCTACCTCTGGGCGGCGATGGTCAACCAGTGCGGCGCGGTGCTCGCCGCGCTCGCGCGCACGGACTTCGACCGCGCCGTCGCGACCGCCGATCACCTGCAGCGCACGGAGGCGCGCGTCGCGGCGCGCCTCGCCGTCGCGCGCGGCGTGCTCGCGCCGAACGGCGGCGCGGGCGCGCGCGTCTTCGGCGGGGGCGTCGGCTTGCGCCCCATCATCCGCGACTGATCTTCACCTCTTCACGAACAGTTCGGGAAACTTCTCGCGCAGGCGGGGCGTGATGCGGTAGCCCGCGTCCTCGAACGCCTCGCCGAAGTCGTTGCGCTCGCCGCCGCCGCGCCCGACGTGGCAGACGGTGCAGTCGTGCCGCAGCTCCGGGCGCGAGAACTCGTCGCGGTCGTAGCGATCCATGAACGCCGGCTTCGCCGCGACGCTCGGCACGAGAAGCGCGGACTTCGCGAGCGCGAACGCGACGACGAACGATGACGAGACCGCGAGCTTGATCCTCCGTCGCATCGTGGTTCGATCCTGCCGTCGCACTGCTGTTAGTTCCTCACGCCGCCTCGTAAAAAATCTTCAGAAGACGTAGGTGAAAGAGCCGCCGAAGCCGTCGCGCCCGTAGCCGCGGAAGGGGAGCAGCCGCAAGGCGAACTCCTCGTCGAGCGTGCCCGCGAGTCGCGGCACGCGCGCGCCCGTGCGGTTGAAGAGGTAGTCGAACTTGAAGATCGCCGTGGGCGACGGCGCGACGTTCAAACCGGCGGTGAGCCGCGCCCGGTTGAGATAAAAGTTCGGGATCGTGCGGTCGAGCCTGACGCCCTCGAAGCGCACGACGGGCGCGACGTAGCCGCCCGCGTCGAAGTGTTCGGCGACGGCGCGCGGGCGGAACTGGTAGGAGCCCTCGACGTAGAAGCCGTCCTGACCGGGCGAGGTCTGCGCGAGGAATTCCGCCAACGCTTGGGCGCTCTCCTCGTCGCCGACGAAGGCGGGCGGCGTCGCGCCGCGTCTCGCGACGCCGGCGCCCGTGATCCAGGAGCGCCCGTACTCCGCGTTCAACAGAAAATTCTTGCGCCGGTACGAGGCGTCGAAGAAGAGCATCTTCGCCGTGACGCGCGGCTCGTCGTCGTCCGTCACGCGCCCGCGGTAGCCGGAGACGCCGAACTCGAAGCCGTTGAACGGCGAGATGCCGACGCGACCGACCACAGCCTTGTCGCGGTTGTTGTCCTGAAACGCCGAGTCGCCGACGTGCGCCGCCTCCGCCTGCCCGAGCAGGCGCGAGAAGGGAGGCGCGCCGCCTTCTTCCTCGCCCTCTTCGCTCTCGCCCGCCGCGCTCATGCCGTTCACCAAGTCGAGCTCGTAGCTGAGCTTCATGCGCCGCGCGAGCTTGAGCCTGCCGCGCACGCCGAGCCCGGTGTCGGAGTAGGCGGTCGGCACGACGAACTGGTTGAGCAGCGGGCGGATCGTCGTCAGGTTCAGGTTCGAGTCGTGATAGACGTTGAAGCGACCCAGGGCGGGCACGAAGACGCCGCCGCGGAAGGCGAACTCGGGGCGCAGCTTCCATTCGAGGAACGCCTGCTCGACCTCCACCTCGCGCCCGGCGAACTCGTACTCGATCTCCGAGTTGAAGAGGATGTTGTGCTTCTCAGAAAGAGTGGCGGCGACGCCGAGCACGAGGCGCGGCGCGGCGAACGTCGGCGTGCCGCCGCCGTCCGCCTTCTCGTTGACGCCCGAGCCGCGCAACTGCGCGTCGCCGTATCCGCCGATGGTGATGCGATCCGTCCTCAGCAGATTCCCCGCGCCCGCGAGGTCGCCGCCCTGCGCCTTCGTCGCCACCGCGACGCGTCGTTCGTCCGGCGCGGGCGTTGACTGCGGCGGGCGCGTCGCCGGGGAAGGCGGCGCGCCCGCTTCAGACGAAGAGGCGGCGGTCGCATCCGCGGGCTGAGCGTCGGTCGTCGCGCTCGCGTTTGAAGTCTGAGCCGACTTCCCGACGAGCGCGCGCAGCCGCTCGATCTCGTCGCGCAACTGCCGGACTTCGCCGCGCAACTGCTCGACCTCGTTCGGCTGCTGCGTCGCAGCCTTTTCGTTTGACTGCGCGAC
>JAIVGV010000451.1 GCA_020201365.1 Acidobacteriota bacterium | reverse complement strand
TAGCTATCGCGCGGCATCGCGGATAGGGCGGCGCGTCGCAGCGCCGCTTCAGACGCACGCGAGGTGGCGCGTGTCGTTGACGCAGAGGACGCGCAGGAAGCCGGCTTCGCGAAGCTCCATGCGCGTGACGCCGCAGTTGGCGGTCGTGATCCAGACGGGGCGTAAATTTGGGGCGTCGAGCGCGCCGATGAGGTGGAGCGCGAGGATGCAGATCGTGCCGGTGTGGGAGAAGACGGCGAGGCAGCCGCCGCTGTTCTGTCCGATGGCGGCGTCGAGCGCGGCGGCGGAGCGGTCGAGCATCTGCCGGTAACTCTCGCCGCCCGTGAGCACGAGGTCGAAGTCGCGGCGCAGGAGCGCGGCGTAGTCTTCGGGGAAGCGCTCGGCGGCTTCCTGAAACGTCAAGCCTTCCATCCGCCCGACGTTGCGCTCGCGGAACGCACGCGTGCGCCTGATCTCAAGCCCGCGCTCACGCGCCAGCGGCTCGGCGGTCTCGACCGCGCGCAGCAGGTCGCTCGAATAGATCGCCGTCACTTTCTCCGCGACGAGCGCGCGCGCCGTCGCCTCGGCTTGCGCGCGCCCCTTGGCGGAGAGCGGCGTCGCCGAGTGCCCGCCGAAGCGACCCTCGGCGTTGCCCTCGGACTGACCGTGGCGGACGAGCAGGATGCGCGTGGACATACGATTGCGGAATGCGGGTTTCGGATTGCGGATCGAAAGGGCAAACGCCCGACTGGGCGCGAGCCCATTGTGATCAGTTCATCCGCCTTCCGCAATCCGAAATCCGCAATCGTCTAGGCTGCGACCGTCTCGGCTTTGAGCCTCTCGGCTTGGTAGTGCGCGACGAGGGCGTTGATGATGTCGTCGAGCGCGCCCTCCATGACGAGGTCGAGCTGGTGGATGGTCAAACCGATGCGGTGGTCGGTGACGCGGTTCTCTTTGAAGTTGTAGGTGCGGATCTTCTCGGAGCGGTCGCCGCTGCCGACCTGCGAGCGCCGCTCGCTGGCTTGCGCCTCGTGCTGCTTCTGCTCCTCCATCTCTTGGAGGCGCGCGCGCAAGACCCGCATCGCCTTCTCGCGGTTCTTGATCTGCGACTTCTCGTCCTGCATCGAGACGACCGTGCCGGTCGGCAGGTGCGTGATGCGCACCGCCGAGTAGGTCGTGTTGACAGACTGACCGCCGGGACCCGACGAGCAGAAGGTGTCTATGCGCAGCTCGTTCGGGTTGATCTTCACGTCAACCTCTTCCGCCTCGGGCAGCACGGCGACCGTGATCGCCGAGGTGTGTATGCGCCCGCTCGCCTCGGTCTGCGGCACGCGCTGGACGCGGTGGACGCCCGACTCGTACTTGAGGCGCGAGTAAACCTTGTCGCCCTCGATCAAGGCGACCGCCTCCTTGACGCCGCCGACGCCCGACTCGGAGCGGTCGAGAATCTCCATGCGCCAGCCCTGCCGCTCGGCGTAGCGCGCGTACATGCGCAGGACTTCCGCCGCGAAGAGCGTCGCCTCGTCGCCGCCCGTCCCCGCGCGGATTTCGAGGATGACGTTCTTCTCGTCGTTCGGATCGCGCGGCAGCAGCAGCACGCGCAGCTCCTCTTCGACCGCCGCGAGCCGCGCCGAAAGCGACTCGACTTCGGCGCGCGCCATCTCGCGCAAATCCGCGTCCGCCTCGCCGTCTGACATCTCGCGCGCGCCCGCCAGCTCCGAACGCAGCGACTTCAACTCGCGGTACTTCTCCACGACCTCGCCGAGGCTGCGGTGCTGCTTCGCTGCCTTGATGTAAGCCGCCTGATCCGACATCACCTCCGGCGAGGAGAGCTGCGCCGTCAAATCCTCGTAGCGCGCTTCGATCTGTTCGAGTTTGTCTAACATGGCGGTAAGCAGTAGGCGGTAGGCGGTAGGCAGTAAGGACAGTTAAAAACTGCCTGACGCTTACTTCCTACTGACTACTCTTTAAGATAGCGGCGTCAACACAGCCTCCTGCGGTCGCGGCTCGAGCTTGAGCGACTCCTTGAGCGCGAAGATGGCGACTTCGAGCTGGCGGTCGTCGGGCTCTTTCGTCGTGATGTTTTGCAGCCAGAGTCCGGGGCGCGTGATGAGCTTGAAGATCAAACTCGATTCGCGCCTGGCGGAGAGGCGGATGATCTCGTAGGAGAGCCCGGCGATGACGGGGATGAGCGCGACGCGCGTGAGCATGTTGTAGAGCAGCGAGTCGAACTTGACGACGGAGAAGAGGACTATCGAGACGAGCATCACGATCATCAGGAAGCTCGTCCCGCAGCGGGGGTGCTGGCGCGGCTGCGTGCGCGCGTGCTCGACTTCGAGCGGCAAGCCCTTCTCCCACGTGAAGACCGTCTTGTGCTCCGCGCCGTGGTACTCGAAGACGCGGCGGATGTCTTTGATGAGCGAGAAGGCGAAGATCATGACGAGGAAGAACGTCATGCGGATCACGCCGTCCGTCAGGTTGAAGCCGACCGACGGGCGCACGGGGCGGAGATAGCCGCGCACCGAACTCCAGGCTCGACCGTACCACGGCGGCTGCGAAGGCGACGGTTCGCCAGCCGCCGCGCCGTCGTTCGCCGCGGCGCGGGCGCTCGCGTCGTTCGCGTGCGCAGCTTGCGTCGTTGTCGTCGCCGCCGCGCCGTCCGCGTTCGCCTTCGGCGTTGCCCAGCCCGCGGCGACGAAGAGAGCATTAGTCAAGACGAGCGGCGCGACGATGAAGAGCAGGACGTTGAAGATGAGCGCGAAGATGATCGAGCCGACCGCCGAGGCGTTCGCGCCGCGCGACATCTCTTCGTCGGAGCGCTTCTTCGTTGGCAGCGGGAGCAGTCCGGGCATGCCGCCCGTAATGCCAGCGAAGTCGCCCTCGCCCTCGACGACCGCGGGCGTCAGGACGACCTCGACCTCGCGCGACTCTTCACCAGCCGACTGGAAGACCTCGGCGGCTGAGTAGTTGAGCGCCTTCATGCCGAGCGCGGTTGACTGGATGAGCACCGCCGCGCCGCGCAGCACCGGCAGCTTCAGCACGCGGTAGCTGTCGCTCCATTTGGGGAGCGTCGCCGCCGTGTGGACTATCGTGCCGTCCGGCTTGCGCACGGCGACGGCGTAGGCGTTCGGCGTGCGCATCATCACGCCCTCGACGACCGCCTGCCCGCCGACGATCAAATCTTTCTCGTTCGCGCTCATTTCTCTCACCGCCCCGTCAATAACTCGGAGAGCCGCTTTCAGAATACAACAACGCCGACGTTTTGTGTCGCATAGTCGCGATCCCGTCTTCACGCGCGGGAGGGCGACCGGCGCCAAAAAGCGTCGGCGTCGGGTTGTGTGTCGCTAATACTGTCGGAGGTCTCTCGGCTGCATCGGCTGCAGATTCCTGCCGCGCCTGGCTTAGTCCGACCGAAAGTTTAGGCGTTCGTTTCGGCTGTCGCGTTCGTCGTTGCCGCCGCCGCGCCCTTCTTGCCGTAGCGCTTGTTGAAGCGGTCAACGCGCCCGGCGGTGTCCACGAGCTTCTGCTTGCCCGTGAAGAACGGGTGGCACTCGGAGCAGATTTCGACGTGCAGGTCGTCCTTGCGCGTCGAGCGCGTCGTGAACGTGTTGCCGCAGGCGCAGGTCACGCTGATCTCTTTGTAGTTCGGATGAATCCCTTGCTTCATTTTCTCCCCCTCACACACGGTCGCGAATCCGCGCCGCGAGTCAAAAAGTGATGATACGCGGCGGCTCGCAACTCAGTCAAGTTTCAAAGGCTTACGCGTACGTAACTTAGATACAGCTTAGATGCGCGGGCGCGCGATTAGTTTGATTGACAACGCGCAGACCGCGTGCTAAAAACCAGACGTTTCCGACCTTTGTCTCTTGGCAGTAAGCACGAACGCAATTCTTTCAGTTCGGTCTGGATTTTCGGCGGCGCGCGCGCACGCACGTTACCGTCTCCACAGTCGAGGTCTGATCAGACGCGATGACGGACGAGCCGGAAAAAACTGACGCCCAACGGGACGACAAAGCGCCGAGCCCCGGCGGCCGGGTCGCGCGCGCCGGCGACGCGCCCGCGCCGCCGAACGCCGAAGC
>JAIVGV010000165.1 GCA_020201365.1 Acidobacteriota bacterium | reverse complement strand
GTTCTACTCACCTGCGGGTCGGTTCGCTCCGAAAGCGGCGGCGGCTGACTTGACGGGCGCGGGGGTCGCTTCGATCCGCGTGCGGTCGGGGGCGACGCGACGCGGCCGGACGGTTTCGCGCACGCCCGCAGCTCGCTCCTGACGCCTGCCTATCCTGAAGTTGTGTTTCGCTTGCGACCTTCCACGGTCGCGTCGCGCAATATACACGAGTCGCGGCGCGCGTGGCAAGATTTTGTCGGATCGGCGGAGGATGAGAGGCGGCGCGCGGTCGTCGCTTGGGGGCGCGCGGCTTCAGTCCATCTTGGACGCGAGCGTGTGCAGCGTGTCAACGATGAGGACGGCGATGGGCGGGTAGAAAATTAACTCGGGGCGGATTTGCGGGTCGTAGAGGAACGGGACGGCGGAGAGGATCGAGCTGTACATCTGCGAGCCGAGCAGCAGCCCCGCCCCGCAGGCGACCGCGTAGCCGCCGATGAGAAAGCTCGACGCGGCGAAGCGCGTGAACGGCTTGTCGGGCGCGACCGAATCGCCCGTGATCGAGTCGTGGAGCGAGCGCGGCTGGTAAGTGTAGCGGCGGAAGTAGTCGCGCAGGCGCGTAAACAGATGCCCCAAGCCGACGAGGAAGAGCACGAAGATGAGCACGCGCGCGAAGCCGCCCGACATCTGCCAGAGGCGCGGGCGGAACCAGCCGACGAAGAAGGTCGAGAGGAAGAGCGAGACGGTCGTGAAGACCGCCTGCTGCATCGCGAAATTCTCCTGCCGCTCCGCCTGGATCAGGTTGTCCACAACCTTGTCCATGCGCGCCTGCACGGCGACGCGGCGCATGCGCTGCGCGTGCGGATTGTTCGAGCGGAAGACCGAGCTGTTGGTGAAGCCCTCTTCGCGGCGGAGGAGCTGCGCGTCGTAGTAGGCGCGCTCCTGCGGGTCTGTGAGTGTGCGGTAAGCGAGCGAGAGGAGCGCGAAGTCGCGCGCGGCTTTCTCGGAGCCGCCGTTTACGTCCGGGTGGTGCAGGCGCGCGAGACGCCTGTACGCCGACTTGACCTCACGCGCGGAGGCGCTGCGCCTGACCCCGAGAACTTTGTAGTAGTCAACCACTGCGCTTTGCCCGTACAGCCGTGAAAGCCAGCGTCGCGGCGGACACGCACCTGGGATGCGCGCCGCTCGGGAAGGGAGGGTCACCCGTCGGCGACAATATATCACGTCCAAAAAAAATCGTCCCGCCCGAAGGCGGGACGAAACCCTTCGTGAGGCGGCTGACAGGATTGTTAGGTGACGTTGATCGCCAATTGGCTCCGCGATGCTTTACCTCGCGCGACCAGCGAGGGGGGTAAGGACAGGTTTAGTGGTGATCGCAAGTCCTTTGGCTGATGAAAAGCTCAAGCAACGACCTAGCAGGGCGTCAACATACCACAATCCAGAAAAATTGCAAGTTTTTTTGCAAGGAAAAGTAACCGTAATTCAAGCTTTTTTCTGCCGCCGCAGCGGGGAGTGCGTCCGCGGCGTAAGACTTTCATAAGGAGAGCGCCGCGTCGAGTCGTCAACGACTCGACGCGGCGCTCTCCTTAGGCTCGGCTGATCCGGGTCGGGTTAACCCGCGTTCGTCGCGGCGGCGCTCGCCTGACGCTCGACGTAGTTGATGAGCGTGCGCACGCAGATGCCCGTCGGACCCTTGGCGCGGAAGGGCTTGGCTTCGTCGCCCCAAGCCGTGCCCGCGATGTCGAGGTGCGCCCAGGACGTTCCGTCCGCGAACTCCTTGAGGAACGCGGCGGCGGTGATCGCGCCAGCCTTGCGCCCGCCGACGTTCTTGATGTCCGCGATGTCCGACTTGATCTGCCGCGTGTACTCCTTGTCGAGCGGCAACTGCCACAGCTTCTCGCCGACCTCGCGCCCCGATTCGATCAACTCGTCAATCAACTTCTGATCCGTGCCGAGCACGGCGGTGTTCACGTCGCCGAGCGCGATGGAGACCGCGCCGGTGAGCGTGGCGAGATCAACGACGCGCGTCGCGCCGAGCCGTTTGGCGTAGGCGATGGCGTCGGCGAGGATCAGGCGACCTTCGGCGTCCGTGTTGATGATCTCGATGGTCTTGCCGGTCATGGCGCGCACCACGTCGCCCGGCTTGGTCGCCTTGCCCGAAGGCAGGTTTTCCGTGGCGGGCACGACGCCTAAGAGCGGGAAAGGCGGTTTGAGTTGCGCGACGGCGCGCATCACGCCCATGACGGTCGCGCCGCCCGTCATGTCGTACTTCATCAGCTCCATGTTCTCGCCCGGCTTGATCGAGATGCCGCCCGAGTCGAACGTCACGCCCTTGCCGACGAATGCGAGCAGCTGCCCGCCGTCGAACGCGGGCTCGCCCGTCGTGATGCCCTTCCCGCGCTCCGCTCCTTCGGGGTTGTATTTCAAGACGATCATCGCGGGCGGCTCGTCCGATCCGCGCGCGACGCTCAGAAACGAGCCCATGCCGAGCTGCTCGGCGCGCGCTCGGTCGAGCACGTCAATCTCTAGACCGAACTCGTTGGCGAGCTGCTGCGCGCGCTGCGCCATGATGGTCGGCGTCATGTACGCGCCCGGCTCGTTCGCCATGTCGCGCGTGAAGTTGACCGACTCGCCGACGACGCGACCGCGCTCCGCCCCGCGCTTCACCGCCCCGTCGTCCGCCCCCGGCGCGGCGACGACGACGCGATCAACCGCGCGCTCCTCCTTCTCCACGGTGCGGTACTTGTCCGGCTCGAACAGCCCCATGATCGCGCCCTCGACGGCAGCCTGCGCCGCGCGCTCGTCCTCCCCTTCCGGCGCGCGCGCGACGAGCCCGACCGTCTTGACGTTCCGCGCGCGCAGGGCACGCGCCGCCGTCCCCGCGAACTGCGACACCTGCGCGAGACCGTAGCTCTCCCGCTCGCCGACGCCGACGAGCAGCAGCCGGCGCGCCTTCAACCCGCCGCGCCCTTCGCCGACGACGACGTAAGCCGACTCGGCCTCTTTGCCCTTCAGCTCGCCCGACTCGAAGACCGACTTGATGAGCCCGCCGCAGGCGTCGTCCAACTCTTTCAGCAGTCCCTCGTCAGCCTTCTCGTCTTTGAAGACGGCGACGGCGAGCGCCTGCACGTCCAGAACGCCCGCGCGCCCGGTGCTAGTTTGAATCTCCATCTCTCCTGTTATCTCCTCAGCGGCGAGTGTTCTTACCGATTACGTTCTTTAAGTTGTGCGCGCGTCTCGCGCTCAATCGTGCGTCGCATCTCCGTCTCCCGCTTGTCGTACAACTTCTTGCCGCGCGCCACGCCGATCTCCAGCTTCACGCGCCCGCCTTTCAGATAGACGCGCGTGACGACGAGCGTCATGCCCTTCGTCGAAGCCTCCTCGGCGAGCCGGTCAATCTCGCGCCGGTGGAGCAGGAGCTTGCGCGTCCTCACGGGATCGTGGTTCTCGCGGTTGCCGTAAGCATACGGCGAAATGTGCGCGTTGAACAACCACGCCTCGCCGTCGCGCACGGCGACGTAAGACTCCTTCAACTGCACCTGACCCGCGCGCACGCTCTTCACCTCCGTGCCCTGCAAGGCGACTCCCGCCTCGTACCTGTCCAGAATGTGGTACTCGTGCAGCGCCGCGCGGTTCGTCACCAGATTCTTCTCTTCCCGTGCGTCAGCCATGAACGATGAACGATAAACGAAAAACCGTCCGTTGTCAGTCGTCCGCGGTCTGTTGTTCGTGTGCGCAGGCTTGAACTTTGGAGGAAGGCTTGAACGAGTGAGGCGCGAACGACGGGCGACTGACGGCGGACTACGGACAGCCTTTTGTCTCCTCAAACTCTCCCTTGAGCGGTCGCGTCATCAGCTCGCGCGCCGCGTCGCGCGCGGACTTGCCTTCGTAGAGCACGGCGTTGACCTGATCCGTGATCGGCATCTCGACGCCGAGGCGTTCGGCGAGCCCGTGCAGGTCAGCACGAGATCGCCGAGCCCGGCGAGCCCGGCCAAAGTTTCGACGCGCGCGCCCTGAGCCGTGGCGAAGCGCGTCATCTCCGCAAGCCCGCGCGTGACGAGCGCGGCGACGGCGTTCGCGCCCAACCCTAAACCGCCGACCATCCCCGCGGCGAGCGCGATCACGTTCTTCACCGCGCCGCCGAGTTCCACGCCCACGAGATCGTCGTTCGTATAGACGCGCAGGTTTTCGTAACTCAAAACCGCCTGCACGCGCAAGGCTTGAGCGACATCACGGCTCGCCGCCACGACCGCCGTCGCCTGCCCCGCCGCTACTTCTTGCGCGAAAGAAGGACCCGACAGGCAGACGAAACGCGCCGCCGCCTCGCCGCCCAAAACTTCGCCGACGATCTCCGACACGCGCCGCCCCGTCTCGACCTCGATGCCCTTCGCCGCGCCCACGACGATTGCTCTCGCGGGCACGTCGCCGCGCATCCTCTCCAACAACGCGCGCGCAGCGTGCGACGGCGCGGCGAGCACGACGAACTCCGCATCGCGCAGCGCCTCGCGCGTCTCGACAGTAGCCAGCACGTCGCCCGCGATCTCGTGCGACGGCAGATAGACCGGGTTCACGCCCTCGCGGTTGATCGCCTCCGCCAGCCCGCCGTCGCGCGCCCACAGCCTTATGACGTGCCCCGCACGCCCCGCGACGACGGCGAGCGCCGTGCCCCAACTGCCCGCGCCCATGATGGCGATTCGAGACATGGAAAGCTGTTAGCAATTAGCTGATAGGCGTTAGCAAAACAAAATCGAATTTTATAACCGCGACGACAGTCGAAAGCGGAACGCCGCGAGGGTGCTCGTAGAGTCCCGTAGGGACGACATGTTTATAGCACTGGTGTCTCCAACAATTCGTCCGCAGCCCCGTCAGGGGCGACATGTCGCTCCTACGGAGCTTAAGAGTACTTGGTTAGTGCGGCGGGCTATAAACATGACGCTCCTACGGAGCTAAAACCTTGCTTTCGATTTTTGAAAGCTAATAGGTAATGGCTAATCGCTACAATCTCAACTTGCTCTCGCTCCCGCGCGCGAGCCTGCCGATGTTCGCGCGGTGCATGAAGATGATGAGCGCGGCTCCGGTGACGGCGCAGGCGACGACGGGACGCGCGTCCGCGCCGTCGCGCGTGTAGAGCAGCCAGACGAAGAGCGG
>JAIVGV010000450.1 GCA_020201365.1 Acidobacteriota bacterium | reverse complement strand
CCTCAGAGTGGGTTCGCATAGACGTGCGCGAACAGTTCTTCGGGCGCGGGCTCCGGGCTCTCGTCGGCGAACTTGACGGCGTGTTCGATCTCGGAGCGGACGCGCTCCTCGATCCCTTTGAGCTTCGAGTCGTCGGCGATGCCCTTGTTGCGGAGGCTCGCGCCGAAGACTTTGACGGGGTCGCGTTCCTGATATTTTTCGATCTCGGCGCGCGTGCGGTAGTTGCCGGGGTCGGACATCGAGTGACCCATGAAGCGGTAGGTGCGAATCTCAAGCAAGGAGGGCAGCGACTGTTTGCGCGCGCGCTCGGCGGCGCGGCAGGTCGCGTCATAGACGGCGAGCACGTCCATGCCGTCAACGAAATCGGAGGCGAGCCCGTAGGAGCAAGCCTTCTGCGAGACGTCCTGCTGCGACATCGCGCGCGCCAGAGACGTGCCCATGCCGTACTGGTTGTTCTCGCAGATGTAAACGCAGGGCAGCTTCCAGAGCTGCGCCATGTTCAGCGACTCGTGGAAGACGCCCTGGTTGACCGCCGCCTCGCCGAAATAGACGACGGAGATTTGCTTCGTCTCTCTGTACTTCGCGGCGAAAGCGACGCCCGTCGCGAGCGGAATCTGTCCGCCGACGATGGCGTGCCCGCCGAGGAAATAGTTGTCTCGATCAAAGAGGTGCATCGAGCCGCCCTTGCCCGCCGAGACGCCGCCCGCGCGACCGAACAGCTCCGCCATCACCTCGTCGGGCGAGGTACCGCGCGCGAGCGCGTGACCGTGGTCGCGGTAGCTCGTCATCACGTAGTCGTCTTTATTGATCGCGGCGATGGAGCCGACGGCGACCGCCTCCTGCCCGATGTAGAGGTGGCAGAAGCCGCCGATCTTGCCGAGCGTGTAGGCTTCCGCCGCCTTCTCCTCGAAGCGCCGGATGAGGAGCATCTGGTAGTACATTTCGAGGAGCAGGGCGGGCTCGAGCCGCTCGATCAGCTCCTCCTGACGGTGCAGGCGATCCTCGTGCTCTTGGCGCAGCTCGGTGGCGTTGATCTCGTCGCGCGGGTCGCGCGCCTCGACCGCGCCCGCGACGCCCGCGCCGGAGGTTGCCGCGTTCGCGTCGCGAGGTCGCAGCGGTCTGACTTTGAGTTCGCTCATGGTTTTCTCACCGGCTTTTTCGGTCAGCGACGACGTTTGCCCGCGCGGCGGGAGGGAAGGCTGTCCGAAATCTCCGGGCGTTGGCGAAACTTGTATGACTTGGCGAAATTATACGCGAGACCCGCGCCCGCGCGCAAAAGCGACTCGCCGCGGCGCGCGCGGGCGCGCACAAAAAGAGGCGCGCGCCGGGGTCGCAACCGGCGCGCGCCTTCAGTTTTGTCGCCCCGCGGTTTAGCGGAAGGACTCGATTGACGTGATGACGTTCGAGGAGAGGTCTTTGGGCGTGAGCTTGCGGACGTGCTTCTCCTGCTGCATCTGCCGCCCGGCGCTGGTCAGTAGCTCTTCGACCGTCTCGCCGTCGCCGGGGAAGCAGGCGATGCCGATGCTGACGCCGACCTGCGCGGTCTTGCCCGTGCGCACGGGGAACTTCTCAGACTCGACCGCGGAGCGGATGCGCTCGGCGACCATCTCGGCGACCTCGCCCGAAGCCATCGGCATGATGGCGACGAACTCGTCGCCCGCGTAGCGCGCGAGCACGTCCATCTGGCGGAGCTGCTTCTTGATGACGGCGGCGACCGAGCCGAGCAGGCGGTCGCCGACGCCGTGACCGTTCGCGTCGTTGATCTTTTTGAAGTCGTCCAAGTCCATGCACAGCACGCAGACGGGCTCGCGGTTCAATCGCTGGCACTCCGCGAGCCGCTGTTCGAGCGCGAGGTGGAAGGCGCGCGCGTTCGGGAGCTCGGTGAGCGGATCGGTGAGCGCGCTCTCCTTCGTGCGCTCGAAGGTGATGGCGTTGTTGAGGGCGACCGAGGCGTGCTGCGAGACGGATTCGAGGAGGCGCACGTGCTCGGTCGTGTAGGAGGCGCGCGTCTCGGAGTAGAGCGTGATCGCGCCGAACGCGCCGTTCTCGCGGATGAGCGGCGAGATGAGCACGCCTTTGATCTTCTCGGCGACCTCTTCGGGCACGCCGATGAGATCGAGCTCCGGAGGCGTGTTGCACATCGAGCGCGCGTTGGCGATGACCCAGCCGGTGATGCCTTCGCCGATCTTGACGCGCCGCTTCGCGAAAATTTCCGCGTGCTCGCCCGCCGCGTGCGCGGCGACCGCCTTGCCTGTGCGGTCGTCAACGAGGTAGATGACGCAGGTCTCGAAGGGGACGATGGCGCGCAGTTTGCTCGCGACGAGCGAGACGGTGTCTTGCAGGTTGAGCGACGAGCCGATGGTCTGGGCGATCTCGTGCAGCGCGAAGACCTCGCGCTGCGCCTCGACGATGGAGCGGAAGCCTGAGTCGCCAGCCGCGCCGAGCACGTCGGAGGCGAGCCCGGCGTCGGGTCGCGCGCCCGTCATCTCGTCGTCGGATGGGACTTGCTCGGAGATGTCCTGCTCGGCGATGAGGTTGTCGAAAAAGTCTATGTGCGAGACGAAGGTCTCGACGACACGCGGGTCGAACGACGAGCCCGCCATGCGCCGCAGCAGCGCCAAAGAGTCTTCGCGCTTCATGCCCACGCGGTAGGGGCGGTCGCAGCGCGTCGCGTCGTAGAAGTCCACGACCGAGATGATGCGCGCGACGAGCGGGATCGCCTCAGCCTTCAAACCGCGCGGGTAGCCCGTGCCGTCCCACTTCTCGTGGTGGAAGCGCACGATGTCCTCGACCGGGTAGGGGAAGTTCACGCGCTTGATGATGTCGCCGCCGACGACCGTGTGAATCTTCATCTTGTCGAACTCGGCGGCGGTGAGCTTGCCCGGCTTGTTGAGGATGTATTCGGGGACGGCGAGCTTGCCGACGTCGTGCAGGAGCGCGCCCGCGCGCAGGGCGAGCAGCTCGCGCTCGCCCACGCCGAGAATCTTGCCCAGCTCCATCGCGTAAATCTGCGTGCGGCGGACGTGACCGTGCGTCGTCTGATCCTTCGCGTCAATGGCGATGGCGAGCGACTCGATGGTGTTCATGTGGAGGTTGGCGATCTCCTCCATGTGGCTGAGCTTCTCCTCCTCCGCGCGCTTCACCTCCGCCACGCGCTTCTCGTCGAAGCGGTAGAGCAGATAGACGAGCGCGACGATGAGCGCCCCGATGAGCACGAAGGAGACGCCCCCGCCGCTGATCCCCGAGTAGAAGAGCGCCGCCGAAGCCGCGCACGCGATCTGCGCCATCGCCGTCCAGACGACGTTCTCGCGCGAGAACTTGATCGGCGACGCCGTGTCGAGCGCGACGTAAGCGACGCACGACAGAGTGTCGAGCGCGTAGTGCACGAGCGCCATGCCGCACAGGGGGAGCAGGAGCGAGCCGAGCGGCGCGAAGTGCTCGCCGTCGTTCGCGAGGCTCCCGGCGGAGAGGCGGGCGAGGAGCTGATAGACGAAGACCGCGACGCCCGTGGAGAAGACGGTCGAGACGACGAGGTGCAGGCGGAATCGCTTGTCAGCGACGCGGCGCGAGGAGAGGAAGCCGTCAACGCCCGCGAGCACGGCGGCGGGGCCTGTGCCGAACATCATCGCCGCGAGGAAGATGATCGCGTCGGCGACAGACTTGTAGTTCTTGCTCACCCCGTCGCCGCCCGAAATCGGCACGGTGAGTCGGCTGACGGCGGCAGTCAGCAGGAGCATCGCGCCGCACCAGACGAGCCCGTAGGTGGTCAGGGAAAGGAAGCCGCCGAGCGAGATGACGAGCAGCGACGCAGCCAGCGCCGCGACGCAACACAGGAGCGCTAGGCTCTTGATTTTTCCATTAAACATGGCGCGTGTTTGTTTCGGCTAAATGCCCACAGAGAAGGGTTTGGAATTTTGTGAGAGAGCGGGCCGCGACAGGCGGGAAACTTCTACTAACGACTGCCAACAACGTTGGCAACATTAAAAATAAAGGATTTAGGCGGCAGCGTCAAGACTTTTTAACTCAGCCGATTGTACGCTCTAGGTCGAAACCAGAAAGGTATCGCGCGGGG
>JAIVGV010000164.1 GCA_020201365.1 Acidobacteriota bacterium | reverse complement strand
GGTCGGGATCGAGATCGTCGTCCTGCGCAAAAGATGCGTGCGCGCACGCGCAGACGAAGAGGAGCGCGGCGAGCGACGCGAGCAGAGTTTTGCGGAGACGGAGACGCATCAGGACGGGCGACGATCTGATCGGAATACTTTTCGACTTCAGAAAACTTTTAGCCGACTTCCTTTTCTGCTGAAGTTCGTCTGAAGAGCGCGACGTTGAGGAGACCGCACGCGCGCGGCGAGAATAACACGCGCGCGCGCCGTGACGAAAGAGGGCAGGGCGCGCGGCATGTGCGCCGTTTGCGCGCCCGCCGCCTCGCTTCCGCGTCGCGTTTCAATGGATGATGGGTTGCGCGCGGAAAGATGCCTGAGATAACATCGCAGGCACCCCGCTCTAGTTTTCAAATCTCTCGCGCCCGCGGCGGCGGCGTGCGCCGACGAACGACGAGTTGAGCGACCACCGTCATGTTCGATCAGAAGATGAGCGTTGACAGCCCGGCGGCCGAAGACGTGACGCGCAGCGCGGTCGAAACACCCGGCGGCGCGTCGCGTGGCGGCGACCGTGCGGCGCGCGAAGTCGTGAAGCACGAGATCGCACCCGCGACGCTCGCGAAGGAGCGCGCCTTGCGCGGGCTGCTGCGCGCGGCGGGCTCGGTCGTCGTCGCCTACTCCGGCGGGGTGGACAGCTCGTACCTCGCGCTCGTCGCGACCGAGGAACTCGGCGCGCGCGCCGTCTGCGTCACGGGCGACTCGCCGAGCCTCGCCCAAAACTTGCGCGAGCGCGCGCGAGAGATCGCGGATCGCTTCGGCTTCACGCACGAGTTCCTCCGCACCGAAGAGCTCGACGATCCGCGCTACAGCGCGAACCCCTCGAACCGCTGCTACTTCTGCAAGACCGAACTCTACTCAAAGCTGCTGCCGCTCGCGCGCTCGCGCGGCATCGAGTTCGTCGTTGACGGCTCGACGACCGACGATCTCGGCGACTACCGTCCGGGTCGCGCCGCCGCCGCGGAGCACAACGTCCGCAGCCCGCTCGTCGAGGCCGGCATGTCGAAAGACGAGGTGCGCGCGCTCAGCCGCCGCGCCGACCTGCCGACGTGGGACGCGCCCGCGTCGCCGTGCCTGTCGTCGCGCGTCGCCTACGGCACGCGGGTGACGATCAAGCGGCTGCGCGAAGTGGAGACGGGCGAGGAGGTCATGCGCGCGCTCGGCTTCCGCGAGTTCCGCGTGCGCCACCACGACGAGCTTGTGCGCATCGAGATCGCGCCCGAAGAATTAGATCGTGCGTTGCGGCGCGAAGTGGTTGACGAGCTGGCGCGCGCTTTTCGCGCGCTCGGCTTCCGCTACGTCACGCTCGATCTGCACGGCTACCGCGCGGGCGCGCTGAACGAAATCTTAGAGCCGTGACGGGCGACGGGTGACGAGCAAGACAGCCCGATCTACTCGGCACCCGTCACCCGTCACCCGTCACCCGTCACCCGATTGGAGACGACCATGGCAGCAACCGGACTGGTGGACGACACGCGGCGGATCGGAAAGGACGAGACCAACCCTTTCGAGTCAATGATGGAGCGGTTCGACCGCGCCGCGAAGCTGCTCGATCTCAACCCGGACTTGTACGCGGTGATGCGCGTGCCGAACCGCGAGATCAAAGTTTACATCCCCGTCAGGATGGACTCCGGGCGGCTGCAAGTCTTCGAGGGCTACCGCGTGCAGCACAACTTCGCGCGCGGTCCCGCCAAGGGCGGCATCCGCTACGCGCCCGACGTGACGATTGAAGAGATACGCGCGCTCGCCGCGTGGATGACCTGGAAGTGCGCCGTGGTCAACGTGCCGTTCGGCGGCGGCAAGGGCGGCGTCATCTGCGACCCGCAGCAGATGTCTATCGGCGAACTCGAACGGCTCACGCGCCGCTACGCCGCCGAGCTCATCGACTTCATCGGACCCGAGAAGGACGTGCCCGCGCCCGACATGAACACGAACGAGCAGACGATGGCGTGGATCATGGACACCTACTCGATGCACGCGCGCCACACCGTCAACGCCGTCGTCACCGGCAAGCCGGTTGACTTAGGCGGCTCGCGCGGTCGCCGCGAGGCGACGGGGCGGGGCATCCTCTTCGTCGTCAACGAGGCGATCAAGCGGTTCGGGCTCACCCCGCCGCAGACGCGCGTCGTCGTGCAGGGGTCTGGGAACGTCGGCGGCATCGGCGCGCAGCTCATGCACGAGGCGGGCTACAAGGTCGTCGCCATCTCGGACGTGAACGGCGGCATCCACAACCCCGAAGGCATAGACATCCCCGCCGCGCTCAAGCACCTCTCGACGACCCGCTCGTTCGAGGAGTTTCCGGGCGTCGAGCGCGTCTCGAACAAGGCGCTGCTCGAGATCGAGTGCGACGTGCTCGTGCCCGCGGCGACCGAGAACCAGATCACTTCGGAGAACGCCGACCGCATCAGGTGCAAGATTCTCGCCGAGGGCGCCAACGGTCCGACGACCGCCGCCGCCGACAAGGTCTTGCACGAGAAGGGCATCTTCGTCATCCCGGACATCCTCTGCAACGCGGGCGGCGTCACCGTCTCCTACTTCGAGTGGGTGCAGGATCGGATGGGCTACTTCTGGAAGGAGGAGGTCGTCAACGAGCGCCTGTCGGACGTGATGTGCGCCAGCTTCAGCGAGCTCGTGAAGTACGCCGACCGCCACGGCGTGGACACGCGCACCGCCGCATACATGCTGGCGATTGACCGCGTCGCCTACGACACGCGCATGCGCGGGATTTATGCGTGAAAAAAATGTGTACGTTTTTTCGCGCTAAATGGCGAAAAAGTCTTGATTTCCGCGACGATGTGGGTTAGGCTCTGCCGGAGTTTAGTGTTCAGGAATTAAAGTCTAAAGAGCGGTCGGGTTTAGGCAGAGTTTTCCTGCACGCGACTCGAGGCGTTGACAGTGGCGCGCTGTTTTCGTATAAGCAGTGATGCTACTCGTTCAAACATGAGGACAGAAGAATCGGGTGAGGGGAGCGAAGAGGCAGTTCGAAGCTCCCACGGGCGCGCGAGAAGCGCCCGGTTCCCCTCGGCGCTCCGCTCCGGCTCACGAGGCGTTAAGGATCGAGCGGGCAAGTTTCTTTGACACTGTGGTGTACGCTTGTAGTCGGAGCGTCCGCGAACTCTGCGTAGGAGAGCGGTCGCCCCTTCACGCAAAATTACATTACTCATTTCGCAGGAGGAATGCGATGAGACTCGCGAGAAGAGCGTCGTTGGCGATGCTCATGTTGTTGGCGCTTTGCGTCGCTGTGACGCCTCAGGGGTCTGGCAGGCAAAGACCGGAAGACGATCCGCGTAACGTCGCCCCGACGGTCGGGACGGGCGGACCTCCAGGAGGCGCCACCGGACTTTTCACCATCTACGACGGTCAGACGCTGCGGCGCGGCGAATTCACGTTCAGCATCGCCTACAGCAACTACGACCGCGATCCCGGCAACGTTGACATCGTCGAGGTGCCGGTCAGCTTCCAGGTCGGGCTGACCAACCACCTGGAGATGTTCTTCAACACGGACGCCTACCGCGGCATCAAGGTCAACAACCCGCAGAACCTGTCGAGCTTCTACCTGCCGAACTCGCAGATGTGGCTGCGCGCGCCCGTGCTGACGCCGGTCAGCGCGGGGGCTTCGACCTTCAGCTTCGGTCCGCTCATTCTGCAGAGCGGTCCGGCGATTGTGCTCGGTCGTCCCGGACCTGTTCACCATCTCGCCGAGCTACCTGCCCGACGCGCCGTTCATCAACAGGCTCTACGGCGAGTCGTCGTTCAACACCTTCACCATCGGCGCGAAGTGGCGGCTGACGCGCAACACCAACCCGCTCGGCGTCGCGCTCATCCCGTTCTACCGCTTCTACGCCGATCACGCCGACGACTTCCGCGGCTTCAACCAGCTGCAGCGCGGCGCGAGCCCCGGCGGCAACATCGGCGACTTCGGTCTCGTCGCCGTCGTTGACGGTCGCCTGACGAAGCACCTCAACGTCTCGACCAACTTCGGCTACGTCCTGAACAGCAACCCGCGCAGCAGCGCCTTCGGCGGCGGCGACGTGACGCTGCTCGACCGACCCAATGAGTTCTGGTCGGGCGTCGGCGTGGACGTGCCCGTCAACAAGCACTTCCAGTGGATCGCCGAGCTGAAGTCTGTGCAGTACGTCAACAGCCGCACGCCGAACGCCTTCCCGAACAACCCGGTTGACTTCCTGACCGGCGTCCGCATCTTCCCGGCGCGCTGGTGGGGCATCAGCGCCTGGTATCGCGCGCACCTGAACCAGCAGGGCGACAGGCTGTTCCACAATCAGGACTTCCCGCGCGGCTTCGAGGAGTCGAGCGATCCGCACGGCTTCGGCTTCCAGCTCTTCGCCGGTCACCGCAACGCGCGCACGCCGAACGTCGTGCCGAACCAGCCGCCGACCGTCACGGTCACGGCTTCCTCGACCCGCGTGACGATGGCGGCCAACTGCACGCCGGACATGCTGCCGAACCCGAACTGCACGCCCACGGCGACGACCGTCAACCTGACGGCTAACGCCACCGACCCGGACGGCGACACGCTGCTCTACACGTGGTCAACGACGGGCGGTCGCATCACGGGCGACGGCGCGAACGTCACCTGGGACTTGTCGGGCGCGGCTCCCGGAACCTACACGGCGAGCGTCGAAGTGGACGACGGCTGCGGCTGCATCGCCTTCTCCTCGACGACCGTGACGGTTGACCGCTGCGACTGCGTGCCGACGCCGAGTCCGACGCCGACGCCGACGCCAGCGCCTATCGTGACGCCGACGCCTCCGCCGCCTGTGTCGCCGAGCTTGTTCGACACCTACGGCAACATCCCGCGCAACGACGTCAAGGCTCGCCTCGACAACTTCGCCAACGAGTTGCAGGCGCAGCCCGGCGCGCAGGGCTACATCATCGCCTACGGCGGCCGCCGCGGTCCCGCGGGCGAGGCTCAGCGCCGTGCAGACTTCGCGAAGGACTACCTCGTGAACACGCGCGGCATTGACGCCGGCAGGCTCGTCACCGTGGACGGCGGCTTCAAGGAGGAGGCGACGACCGAGCTGTGGATCGTGCCCGCGGGCGCGACTCCGCCGACGGCTTCGCCCACCGTTGACGCCAGCCAGGTGCAGACGGTCAACACGCCGACACGAAGGCGCGCGACTCGACGCCGTCGCCCAAGACGCGACGACGACGAGTGACGACCTAGACGCTCGCGGCTCTCTCTCGAAGTAGAGCCGTGACCCGAACCGAAAGCGGGCGACGAGTCAACGCAAGGTGATTCGTCGCCCGCTTCGCTTTTCCGCGCAAGGCGGAAGCCCAACCGCCAGGGAGGGTGAATAGCAAGTAGGAAGGCGGAAGGAGGAAGGCGGAAAAGAATGATCGTCCGAGCGTAGCGATCACGCTTTCATCCTTCCGCCTTCCTCCTTCCTACTTGTTCTCGCGCAACCGCCGCGCTTCCGTTGCGCATCGAAAAGTCTTAAGCTACTCTCCTCGGCTTTGCGGGACGCATCCGCGACGCCAAACCCCTTGACGAAATTTGACTGACGCCACGACGAAGGCAATAAGAATGATCAAGAGCCGACTGACGAAACGCCCCCTCCTCCTCTTCGCCATCATCACGCTCGCCACACCGCTCGCCGTGCCGCGCCGCTCCGCGCTCGCCGCGCCGCGCGCGCCCGACACGACGAAGGACGCGGCGGAGCGCCCGATAACCTGGACGGTCTCCGGCCCGATGGGCGGCGACGCGCGCGACCTCGCGATGGACACGAGCGATCCGCACCACCTCCTGATGGGCACGATTGACGGTCAGCTCTACGAGACGCGCGACGGCGCTAGGACGTGGTCGCGCGTCGCGAGCTTCGATCACCCCGGTCTCTACGTGGACAACGTCATCATCGATCCGCGCGACCCGAAGGTCATCTACACGGGGCTGCACAAGCACACCGCGCCGGGCGGCTTCTTCAAGTCAACGGACGGCGGCGAGACGTGGAAAGAGTCTGCGGAGCTGAAGACCGAGGCGATCCACTCGCTCACGCAGTCGCCCTCGAACCCGGACGTCCTCGTCGCGGGCTCGAACACCGGCGTCTTCGTCTCGAAGGACGCGGGCGACAGTTGGACGCAGCTCCCCACGTCAGCCTACCCGGACATCCGCAACGTCGAGTCGCTCGCGGTTGACCCGCGCGACAACGATCACATCTACGTCGGCACGTGGCACCTGCCGTGGAAGACGACCGACGGCGGCAAGACTTGGTCTTCGATCAAGACGGGCATGATTGACGACTCCGACGTCTTCGCCATCACGATTGACTCGCGCCAGCCCGACCACGTCGTCGCCTCCGCGTGCAGCGGCATCTACGAGTCGAGAAATGCGGGCGCGCTGTGGCGTAAAGTTCAGGGCATCCCCTCGCAGTCGCGCCGCACGCGCGACATCGTGCAGCACCCGTCGCTGCCGAACGTCATCTACGCGGGCACGACCGAGGGCTTCTGGCGATCCGTGAACGGCGGCGACTCGTGGATGCTCACCACCTCGCGCCAGCTCGAGATCAACTCCATCGCCGTCCACCCCAAAGAGCCGAACACGGTTTACATCGGCACGAACAACTACGGCGTGATGATCTCGCGCGACGGCGGCAAGAACTTCGTGCCCTCGAACGAGGGCTACTCGGGGCGTCGCGCCTACTTCATCCTGCCCGACCGCGAGAAGCCCGGTCGCGTCTACGCGGCGACCATCAACACGGCGACGGGCGGAGGCTTCTTCTTCGTCTCGAACGACGGCGGCACGTCTTGGCAGCCCTCGATGCGCAACATGCCGAGCCGCCTGATCGCCTACTCGATCCTCCAAGATCGCGACGACGCCAACACGATCTATCTGGGCACGAACCTCGGCGTCTATCGCTCGCTCGACCGGGGCGCGTCTTGGACGCCCGTCGGCTCGCCCGAAGACGGGACGAAGAAACCCGCGCCGAAGCGACCCGTCCGACGCTCCGCCGCGTCGCGCCGCCGCGCTGCCGCCCAGTCGAGAGCCGCCTCTGTGGGCGACGCTTCGGCGACGCAAGGCTCGTCGTCGGCTTCAACCACTCCGCGTCGCACGTCGCGCCCGGGCGCGGGCGGGGGCGATTCGTCGTCGCGCCCCGCGCCCGTCGGGAGCGGCGCGGGGGCGCAGGCTGAGGACAGGAAGATGATGATGCGCGCGCAGGTCGTCCTCGCCGGGCTCGGCTACAGCATCGGCGCGCCCGACGGCGTGGCGGGCACGCGCACGGTCGCCGCGCTGCGCCGCTTCGAGGCGGACAAGGACTTGCCGCAGACCGGCAGGCTCGACGACGCGACCTTGAACGCGCTCGGTCTTGGCGGAGGCAAGCAGACGGTCGAGGAGGCGAAGAGCGTGCAGACGGCTCCGGTCGCGCTCACCGACACGCGACGAACAAGGGGCTCTACCGCGCCGTCGCCGCCGATCCGTCGAAGGGCTGGGCGAAAGTCCCGTTCGGCGCAGGACTCGACGAGCGCGCGCTCTGCGTCTCGACGCACCCGAAAGCGCCGGAGACGATCTACGTCGGCACGGCGAACTCCGGCGTGCTCGTCTCGCGCGACTCGGGCGCGACGTGGCAGCGGGTCGCGGACGTCTCGGCCGCCGCGCCCGTCAACACCGTCGAGCAAGACCCGGAGCGCCCGGCTTACGTTTACGTCGGCACCACGCAGATGCTCTTCATGACGCACGACGGCGAGCACTGGCAGCGCCGCGGCGGCAACCTGCCTTACGGCAGCTACACGAGCATCCTCGTCAACCCGCAGAACACGGACGAGATTTTCGTCGGCAGCGCCTTCGAGAACCCGGAGAACAACGGCGTCTTCCACTCGACCGACGCCGGGATGACGTGGAAGCGCGTTGACCCGGAGCTGCCCAGCCGCCGCGTCTGGTCGCTCGCCTTCGACACCAACAACCCCGGCAGGCTCTTCGTCGGCTCGCACTCCGCCGGAGTCTATGTCGCGCAGCGCGACCTGACGACGACCGCCGCGACGAGCAACGCGAAATGATGTCTGAAGTCCGGAGTCTGGAGTCGCGCGCG
>JAIVGV010000163.1 GCA_020201365.1 Acidobacteriota bacterium | reverse complement strand
GTCGAGCCGACGGGCGCGCAGAGTCTCGCGGAGGGCGATCCGAACGAAGCCGCGACGGCGATGCTGCGTCCGCTCTCCTCGCCCGGCGTCGTGATGGGCACGGTCGGCTACATGTCGCCCGAACAGGCGCAAGGCAAGACCGACGAGATCGATCACCGCTCGGACATCTTCTCCTTCGGCTGCCTGCTCTACGAAGCCGCGACCGGGCGTCGCCCATTCGAGGGCGACTCGCTCATCAAGTCGCTGCACAAGCTCGTCTACGAGAGCGCGCCGCCGATTGCCGAGTTCAACCCGGTCGCGCCCGCGGAGCTTCAGCGCATCGTCCGCCGCTGCCTCGCCAAGGATCGAGAGGAGCGCTACCAATCAATCAAGGACGTGGCGATTGAGCTGAGAGAGCTGTCGCGCGGGCTGGACGAGGGCGCGGGCCTCCAACGCACGGACGCGCCCGACGCGAGCCGACGCACGAACACCGGCGACAAGACGCTGCTCCTGACAGCCGACGAGCGCGCCGCGCAGACGAATACGGCGGGCGCGACGACGGCTGCGAGCGTTGGATCACGAGGCAGCACGGGTTCGGTCGCCGCTCAGTCGTTCGTCGTCGCGCGGAGCTTGGGCGGGAGCGGGATCGCCGCCGCGCCGCGCGGTCGGCGTCTCATGTTCGTCGCCGCCGCGCTCGCCGCGCTCGTCGCGGTCGCGGGCTTCGGCGCGTACCTGTATCGCTCGCGCGGCGCGGGGGCGATTGACTCAATCGCGGTGCTGCCGCTCGCCAACGCGACCAACGACGCGAGCGCCGACTGGCTCGCCGACGGCATCACCGAGAGCGTCATCTACAAGCTCTCGCAGGTCCCCGATCTTAAAGTCATCGCGCGCTCGTCGGTCTTCCGCTACAAGGGGAGGGAGGTTGATCCGGCGCAGGCGGCGAAGGAACTCGGCGTGCGCGCGATCCTCGCGGGTCGCTTCGTCGAGCACGGCGACGATCTCACCGTGAGCGTCGAGCTGGTTGACGCGCGCGAGGGCAAAGTCCTCTGGGGCGAGCGCTACGAGCGCAAGGTCGCTGACGCCAACGTAGTCCAGCAGGAGATCGTGCGCGCAGTCTCCGATCACCTGCGCCCGAAGATGTCGGGCGGCGAGCGCGCGCAAGTTGAGAAGACCGGCACGGCGAACCCGGAGGCTTACCAGCTTTATCTGAAAGGGCGCTTCTACTGGAACAAGCGCACCGAGGAAGACCTCAAGAAGGGCATAGACTTCTTCCAGCAAGCCACCGCGCTCGATCCCGATTACGCGCTCGCCTACGCCGGTCTCGCCGACGCCTACGAAGTGCTCCCGTCTTACTCGAATCTGCCGCCCGAAGAGACCTACTTCAAGTCGGAGGCGGCGGCGCGCAAAGCCATCGAGCTTGACCCGACACTCGCCGAGCCGCACGCCGCGCTCGGCGGCACGCTCAGCGAATACGAGTGGAAGTTCGCCGAGGCGGAGAGTGAGTTCAAGCGCGCCGTCGAGCTGAACCCGAACAACGCGACGGCGCACCAGTGGTACGGCGAGTTCCTGAGCGTGATCGGGCGGCACGACGAAGCCATCGCCGAGGCGCAGCGCGCGCAGCAACTCGATCCGCAGTCGCCCATTATCAACTCCACGCTCGCCGGGATGTACACCGAGGCGCGCCGCTACGACGAAGCCGTCGCGCAGTTCCGCCACACGCTTGAGATCGATCCGAACTTCGCGCAGGCGCACGATCAGTTCGGCACCGCCTACGAAGATCAGGGGAAGTACGAGGAGGCGACCGGGGAGTATCGCAAGGCAGCGCTCCTCTTCGGCGAGCCGCCCGACATCGTCGAGAAGCGCGCGGCGTCCGCCGTCACGGCTTACCGCACTGGCGGCGCGCGCGCCTACTGGCAGAGCGAGTTGGAATGGAGCAGGAAGGAAGCGCAGGCGCACGGCTCCGAGCCGACGCCCGCGTTCCTGGCAGGCGCCTACTCCCAACTCGGCGATAAGGATCGCGCGTTCGCCGAGCTGGAAAAGGCTTACCAGAGGCGCTCGCGCTTTCTGATTTTTCTCAAGGTCGAGCCGCTCCTCGACCCGCTGCGCTCCGACCCGCGCTTCGCCGATCTCGCCCGCCGCGTCGGTCTGCCGCAGTGAACCGTCGCGATCTCTTTGCCGCCGGACGCGCACGCGGTTAAGATTCTTCCCACGGATGCCGAACAAAGCCGCACAGCTCTACCGCCTGCTGCGCTCGACCGGGCGCGAGCGCCGCCTCGGCACGCTCATCCTCTTCGTCACCTCGCGCTGCAACGCCAAGTGCGAGACCTGTTTCTACTGGCGGGAGCTGAACCAGCCGGGCGACATGACCTTCGACGAGATCGCGCGCCTCTCCGCGACGATGCCGCCCGTCACAGACCTCTGGCTCTCGGGCGGCGAGCCGACGCTCCGGCGCGACCTCAACGAGATCATCAACCTGTTCGTGAGAAACAACGGCGTCCGCCGCGTCATCATCCCGACGAACGCGCTCGTCAAGTCGCACGTCCGCGAAGTCGTCTCGCGCGCTCTCGGCGAGAACCCTGCGATTGATCTCTACCTGAACGTCGCCCTCGACGGCTACGGCGAGACGCACGACCGCGTGCGCGGCGTGCCCGGCAACTGGGGGAAGACGCTCGACTGCATACGCGCGCTCTATCCGTTGAAGGGCGAGTTTCGAGATCGCTTCCGCTTGAACGTCAACACGGTCGTCTGCGCGGAGAACTACGCGGAGATCGACGGGCTTTCCGCGTTCATGTGGGAGAACTTCCGGCTCGACGGTCACTACTTCAACATCATCCGCGGCGAGACGAAGGCGGGCGCCGCGATCAAGCGCGTCCCGCCCGAAGCCTTGCCGGAGATTTACGCGCTCGCGTCGCGGCTCACGAAGCGTTACGGCGACCGCATGTTCGCTGGCGACGACGCGGCGACGCGGCTCGTCAGGAACGGCGTTTACGTCGGCGCGATCACGACGCACTACCGCACGCAGCTCGCGAACTTCGCCGCGCCGACCGCGTGGGGCTTCCCCTGCACGGCGGGCGAGACGGCGGTCGTCGTTGACTACGACGGCTCGGTGCGCGCCTGCGAGCTGCGCGCTTCGTTCGCCTCGCTCGCCGATTACGATTACGACTTCGCGGCGCTCTGGTCGTCTCAGTCGAGACAGGCGGAACTCGCCGCGATTGACGAGGGGCGCGCCTGCTGGTGCACGCACGTCTGCTTCATCCACGACTCGATGCGCCACTCGCGCCGCGCCCTCCTCTACGACGTGCCGAAGAATTTTCTCACGCGAGAGCGTTGGTAGCCCGCGCGCCGCCCGCGCCGCGAGGCGCCCCTTCTTATGAACGACCGCGACGAGCAGCAGATCACGCGCAAGAGCGGCGTCGTTTACGCGGCGGTCTTCACGCTCGTGACGGCGGTCGTCGCGTTCCTCATTATCGGCTGGCTGCTGGATCGCTGGCTGAAGACCGCGCCGTGGTTGCTCGTCGCTGGCGTCGTCGTCGGCACGGTCGTCGGCTTCTACCAGTTCATCCGCATCATGTCGCGCCTCGATTGAGGTCGTAGTCGAGCTTCGCCTTGAGTTCGGGAAGGAGAGGCATTCACCGCAGAGGCGCAGAGATCACGCGGAGAGCCGCCGTGGATTTCTCTGCGTGATCTCTGCGGCTGCTCTGCGCCTCTGCGGTGAATCTCACTTTCAAAACTTCTCAAGCCCGAATTGAGCCACTACCCTGAGCGTCTCGCTCGACATCGCAAGCAGAGCCCGTGTAAAATCTGCTGTTCAAAGATGAGCGCGACCCCTGATCAGTTGGCACGCCCGCACGTTGACGAGCCGGACGCGATGGGCAAAAGACTGTTCCGCACGATGTGCTGGGCGGTCGCGCTCGGCGTCGCCGCGTCTCCCATCTTCGAGCCGTGGCGCGTGACGGCGGGGCTCGCGCTCGGCGGCGCGCTCGCGCTCTTGAACCACCGCTGGCTGAGCGCGTCCGTCCGAACCGTCTTTTCTGGCGCGTCGCTCGCCGGCGTGCGACCGAAGCTCGGCGCGGCGCGCTTCTTCCTGCGCTACTTCGT
>JAIVGV010000013.1 GCA_020201365.1 Acidobacteriota bacterium | reverse complement strand
CCACACCGACGCCCACGCCGACCTTCAACATCAGCGGGCAGATCACCGACGGCCAGGGCAGCGCGCCGCTCGCCGGCGTCACCGTCACGCTCAACGGGACGCAGTCCGCCACCACGCAGACTAACGCCTCCGGCAACTACTCGTTCACCGGCGTCCAGGGTGGCGGCAGCTACACGGTCTTCCCCTCGAAGCCCGGCTTCAGCTTCAACCCGCCGAGCCAGAGCTTCAGCAACCTCAACTCCAACGCCTTCGCCGACTTCATCGGCACGGCGGCGGCAACGCCGACGCCAACACCGACGCCCACGCCGACAGTGCCCGCTCAGTTCACGAGCAACGCCTACGTGGTCAACGAAGGCGCGGGCACGCTGACCGTCACCGTGCAACTCTCCGCGCCCGCGCCCGCGCCCGGCGCGGTGGACTACGCGACCGCGCCCGACGCGGCGACCGTCGCCTGCAACGTCGCGAACGGCGCGGCCTCCGAGCGCTGCGACTACACGACCACGCTCGGCACTCTGCGCTTCAGTGCGGGCGAGCAGACCAAGTCCTTCCAAATCTTCATCACCGACGACGCCTACGTCGAGGGCAACGAGACGTTCAACGTCACGCTCTCGAACCCGACGGGCGGCATCGGTCTCGGCACGCCCGCGTCGGCTGTCGTGACCGTCGCGGACAACGACTCGTCGCCCGGCGAGCCGAACCCGGTTGACAGCCCGCAGTTCTTCGTCCAGCAGCACTACATAGACTTCCTCAGCCGCCAGGGCGACGCGGCGGGCGTCTCGATGTGGGTCGGCCTGCTCACGAACTGCAACGGCTCGCCTTCGTGCGACCGCATCTCGGTCTCCTCCGCCTTCTTCCGCTCCGACGAGTTCCAGCTCAAGGGCTACTTCGTCGTCCGCTTCTACACGACGAGCCTCGGCGAGAACCCGGACTACCGCTCCTACATGCGCGACACGGAGCGCGTCACGGGGCAGACCGCCGCCGAGGTCCTCGCCAACCGCGACGCCTTCACCAACGAGTGGGTCGAGCGCCCGGACTTCCGCTCGATCTACGACGGGCTCTCGAATCAGGCTTACGTTGATCGCTTAGAGCAGACGGCGGGCGTCGTGCTGTCGAACAAGGCGCAGCTCGTCGCGAATCTCGACGCGGGCGCGGAGACGCGCGCGCAGGTCTTGCGCAACGTGGTCGAGAGCGACGAGGTCAAGACCAGAATGTACAACGACGCCTTCGTGCTGATGCAGTACTTCGGCTACCTGCGCCGCACGCCCGAAGCCGCCGGTTACGCCGACTGGCTCAACTACCTGGACGCGCACCCCGGCGACTTCCGCACGATGGTCTTCGGCTTCGTCAACTCCACCGAGTACCGCATGAGGTTCGGCGCGCCGAGCGGCCACTAAGACGTGCTGTAGTCGCTCTTAGTTCCTTATCTCCGCCACTAGATAACAGAGCCGGTGGCAGCGCGGTCTTCAAGAAGACAAAAGCGCGTTTAAGAATTCACGGGCTCGTGTGCTGCGTCTTCGTCCGTGACGATAGACCGGACTTTCTTCGGGAGGTTAAAGCAATGAATTTGCGGATTCGGCGAGCGCTCGGTTTCGTCGCCGTACTGTTGATGATCCTGTTCGGCGCGGCAGCGGCTGAGGCGCAGACCACGAGCTTCACTTACCAGGGGAAGCTGACCGACGGCGGCGCGGCGGCGAGCGGCAACTACGACTTCCAGTTCGCCCTCTGGGACAGCTTGAGTGGCGGCACGCAGGTCGGCGCGACCCAGACGATCAACAACGTCACGGTCAGCAACGGCGTCTTCACCGTCACGCTCGACTTCGGCGCGGCGAGTTTCCCCGGCGCGGACCGCTTCCTCGAGATCAGCGCGCGTCCCGCGGGCTCCGGCTCGTTCACGCTGCTCAGCCCGCGCCAACAGGTGACCTCAACGCCTTACGCCGTGCGAAGCGCGAACGCTTCATCTGCGAACACTCTCTCGACATCATGCAACGGTTGCATCTCCGACACACAGATCGGCTCGGTCGCCGCGAGCAAGCTGACGGGCGCTCTCCCGGTCGGCGCGGTTCCTGCGGGCAGCGGCAGCTACATTCAGAACACGACCACCCGGCAGGCGAACGCGAACTTCAACATCAGCGGCAGCGGCGCGGCGAACGTTTTCGACGCCGCGACGCAGTTCAACCTCGGCGGCCAGCGGGTCTTGAGCCAGCAGGCAGCACCCGGCAACCTTTTTGTGGGGTTGGGTGCGGGTTCGAGCAACACGACGGGCTTCGAAAACTCGTTCTTCGGAACGAGGGCGGGGCTCAGCAACAACGTGGGCGGCGCCAACTCGTTTTTCGGGGCAAACGCAGGCAGCGGCAATACGAACGGCCTCGCCAACTCGTTTTTCGGGGCTGATGCGGGCCAGAACAACGCGGGCGGGAGCGCCAACTCCTTCTTCGGAGCCTTCGCGGGTGTCGCCAACCGCACGGGCAGCAACAACTCCTTCTTCGGGTGGAGCGCGGGCTCCCACAACTCCGCCGGCACTGGCAACTCCTTCTTCGGGGACAACGCGGGCTCCAACAGCTCCACCGGCTCGTCCGACTCTTTCTTCGGGGCAGCCGCGGGCGTCAGTAACCTCGTCGGGACAAGCGTTACCGTCGTCGGCGCGAACGCAGATGTCTCGGCAGGTAATCTCGATCACGCCACGGCCATCGGCGCGGGCGCCGTCGTCGGTTCGAGCAACACGGTCGTCCTCGGCAGAGGCGCGGACACGGTGCAAATCCCCGGCGCGGTCAAAATCTCAGGCGCGGTCAACATCTCTGGGACGGTCAAACTCTTCAGCCTCGGCTCAGCCACCAGCCCGCAAGCCTCCCTGTGCCGCAACACCAACAGCGAGATCGCCTTCTGCTCGTCTTCCTTGCGCTACAAGACCGACGTGACTCCATTCTTGGGCGGACTCGGCATCGTCAACCGCCTGCGACCCATCACCTACACCTGGAAACTCGGCGGCGGGCGCGACATCGGGTTCGGCGCGGAGGAGGTCGAACGGGTCGAGCCGCTCTTCACCTTCCGCAACGACCGCGGCGAGATCGAGGGCGTGCGCTACGACCGCCTGAGCGTCGTCTTCGTCAACGCCTTTAAAGAGCAGCAGAAAGAAATTGAGGGTCAGCAGCTCCGGCTTCGGCAACAACAAGAGCAGATCAAGCGGCAGCAAGTTAGAGATCAGCAACAGCAAGCACAAATCGCAGCCCTAAACGCGCGTTTGCGGGCGATCGAGCGAGCGTTAAGAACCAGAACTCGGAAGTGGCATCAATGAGGAACGTAGTACATCGAAATTCGTTCGTCTTGCGGCTTAGCATCACGCTGGCGCTGACCGCCACTGTCACCGCGTCGCACGAGTGGCGCAGCTTCCGGCCGTCGCGCGACGTGAACGGCGTTGCCGTTAAGAAGCGGAAACCTGCTAATGAATCAGCGGTCGCTCAGTCTTCCCGCGTGTTTGCTTCCATTCAGCCCGCCGCAGCCCAGACGCTCGGACAGACGTTCGTCGTCACGAACACGAACGACTCCGGCACCGGCTCTCTGCGCCAAGCCATCCTCGACTCGAACGGCGCCACGACGGGGACGAACACCATCTCTTTCAACATCCCTGGCACGGGCGTGCAAACCATCGCGCTCGCCGCACCGCTGTCGAACATCACGCAGCCGGTCGTCATTGACGGCTACACGCAGCCCGGCGCGTCAGCTAACACTCTCGCCACGGGCGACGACGCCAACTTGCTCATCGAACTGAATGGCGAGGCTGTCAGGTTAGTTGACGGGAGCGCGAGCGGTCTGCACATCCTGGCGGGAAATTCGACCGTCAAAGGTCTCGTCATCAACCGCTGCCCTGGTGGCGGCATTCGGCTTGACAGCGACGGCAACACCGTCGCCGGCAACTTCATCGGCACGAACGCCGCCGGCTCCGGCGATTTTCCGGACACCCCGCAAGGCGACGGCGTGATCGTCTTCACCTCTAATAACGGCATCGGCGGCGCGAACCCGGCAGACCGCAACGTCATTTCAGGGAACCTCTCTCACGGCGTGGACATTTCCGGCGCCGCCGCCACAAGCAACACCGTGCAGGGCAACTACATCGGCACGAATAAAGACGGCACGGCTGCCATCACCGAAAACAGCCACGGCGTGTTCGTTGAGAACCGCGCGAGCAGCAACATCATCGGCGGCACGACCGGCACCACGCCGGGCGGCTCCTGCACCGGCGCGTGTAACCTGACATCGGGTCATCAACAAGCAGGCATCACGGTCTTTGGGGCGTCTGGTAACAGCATCCAAGGGAACTTCATAGGAACGAACGTCAACGGGACAGGCGCAATTCCGAACGGACGCGGAATCACCGTCACGTCCGGCGTTAACAACGGCGTCGGCGGCACGACCGCGCCGGCGCGTAATCTGATCAGCGGCAACTTGAGCAACGGCGTCGAGATCAATTTCCTCGGCGGCGGGCAAGGCGTCACCATTCAGGGCAACTACATCGGCACGGACACGACCGGCACGCTGGCTTTGGCTAACGCGACCGACGGCGTCGTCATCGCCGCCGGCACAGGCTCAATCATCGGGGGTCCGTCTCCCGGCGCGGGCAACCTGATCGCCTTCAACGCAGCACATGGCGTTAATGTCTTCAACAACTCCACGGGAAATGCGATCCGCGGCAACTCGATTCACGACAACGACGGCGACTTGAGGTTCAGCCCCTTTTCCGGGGCGGGGATTGATCTCAACAACGACGGCGTCACGTCGAACGACAACGGCGATGCGGACACGGGCCCGAATAATCTGCAAAACTTTCCGGTCATCACGAGCGCGTCGCTCTCCACCGAAGCAGGCATCGTCAACGGCACGCTCAACTCGACCCCCGGGCAAAGCTACACGCTCGATTTCTACGCCAACGATCAATGCGACCCGACGGGCTCTGGCGAAGGGCAAACCTACCTCGGCTCGCTCCCGACAAGCTTGACCGATGCGAACGGTGACGTGCCCTTCACTTTTAACTTCGACGCCGCGTTGTTGGGCGGCAGCGGCGAGCAGATCATCACGGCGACGGCGACGGACGCGAACGGCAACACCTCCGAGTTCTCTGCCTGCTTCACCATGACTGTCGTCACGACACCGACACCGACTCCGACTCCGACTCCAACACCCACGCCGACGCCAACGCCCACACCAACTCCGACACCCACAGCCACGCCGACGCCGACACCAACTTCTACGCCAACGCCAACGCCGACACCGACACCTGTACCAGCAGCTACACACTTCAGCGTGAGCGCCCCAGCCAGCGCGACTGCGGGCGGCGCATTTAACTTCACAGTGACGGCGCTGGATCAGTTCAACAACCCGACGCCCGCGTATGGCGGGACGATCCACTTTACGAGCAGCGACGGCCAGGCAGTGCTGCCCGCCGACGCCACTTTAACGAACGGCGCGGGCACGTTCAGCGCCGCCTTGAAGACGGCGGGCAATCAGACCATCACGGCCACCGACACGGCCATCAACTCGATCACAGGCACGAGCGGCATTACGGTGAGCGGTGCTCCGGCAACGCACTTAGCTATTAGCGCCCCAGCCACTGCGACTGCGGGCACTGCTTTCGATTTCACGGTGACGGCGCTGGATCAGTTCAACAACACGGCGACCGGTTACACAGGCCGAGTGAGTTTTACAGGCAGTGATGTTTTAGCCGTCCTGCCGAACGGTGACTCGCTACCAAACGGCGTTCGCACTTTCAGCGCAACCCTTCAGACACTGGGCAATCAGACCATCACGGCTACCGACAACTCTAATCATCTGACCGCCACCAGCGGCAACATCAACGTGGTTGCGTCGCCTTCGTCGCGCACCTTCGTGGTCGACACGACAAGCGATAACAGCGATAACCGTCCTACGGGCGCGTGCGCGGCGGCGATTCCGGGACGGTGCAGCCTGCGGGAAGCCGTCGTCGAGGCGAACGCCAATCCCGGCGCGGACACGATAGATGCGACGGGCGTGACAGGCTCAATCGATCTCGCAACGGCGTTGCCCGACATCACCGACAGCGTAACGATTAATGGCCCTGGCGGCGCGTACAACCTGATACTGCAGAGCGGTGGGCGTGCTCGCGTCTTTAAGGTGAAAATGGCATATCCGGGCTATGCCACTTTCTCCGGCCTGACCATAGCTACTGGGAACGCAGGCAACATAGACGGTGGCGGCGGCATTCTGAACTCTTCGGAAGTTCGTGATACGGCAGGTCGCAGTGGCACGGTTGTCGTAGCGAACTGCGTATTTGATAGCAACCGTGGCGGCAGCGGCGGGGGGATTCTCAACGACCGCGCCAACACGCTTATCGTCACCAACAGCACGTTCCTATTGAATTTTGCGTCGAGTGTTAGCGGCGGCGGGATTTATAACGCCGGCAGGCTCACCATTACCAACAGCACGTTGTTCGAGAACTCTGCGCAGTTTAATGGAGGGGGCATTTCCAACGCCAGCGCCAGTAGTGAAACTAGTACTATCACCAATAGTACGGTGAGTGGCAACAAAGCCTTCCTGGAGGAAGGCGGCGGGATTTATTCCCCCGGCAGTCTCACCATCACCAACAGTACGGTGATTGACAACTCAGCCGCCCTCAGTGGCGGGATTTACGGTAGTGGCATCCAACTTACGAGCAGCATCGTCGCTCGGAACGGCGGTTTTGATATAACTCAATCACCCTTGTCGGGCGGTTACAATGTGATCGGTACAACCGACCCCGACCGAGGAAATTTCCAAGCTGCTGCCACTGATCAGATCGGCGTTACGTCGGCTCAGCTAAAGCTAGGTTCGTTAACCGGCAATGGTGGGCCAACACAAACCATCGCCCTTCAGTGCGGTAGCGTCGCCATTGACAAGGGCAAACGCGGGAACGATCCCCTGACGGGCCTGCCGCTCACCGCCGACCAACGCGGCTCCGCCCGCACCTTCGACGACCCCGGCATCTCCAACGCCACGGGCGGAGACGGCACGGACGTAGGGGCGTTCGAGGTGCAGACGCCCTGTCCGGGGCCCGCCACTCACTTCGCGTTGAGCGCACCGCCGACCGCGCAGGCTGGGACGGCGTTCAACTTCACGGTGACGGCGCTGGATCAATCCAACATCCCGACGACTGCCTTTGTCGGCACGGTGCATTTTACGAGCAGCGATTCAGCCGCGACGCTGCCAGCTAGTAGCGCCTTAACCAACGGCACGGGCACTTTCTCTGCCACCTTGCAGACGGCGGGCGATCAGACGATCACGGCGACCAGCTTCGGCAACATTCTGATTACTGGCACCGGCAACGCGATTGCCGTCAGCGCGCCAACGCCGACTCCCACACCAACCCTGACCCCGACTCCAACACCCACACCAACGCCAACACCTACGCCAACACCTACGCCTCCGCGTCTTGCGATCACCGGCTACGTGTTCGGCGGCGGCGGCGGCGCAAGCTCCGGCGGCAGCCTCCGACTGATCGGCACTCTGGGGCAGCACGACGCCGCTTTGAGCAACGGCGGCTCGTTCACCCTGGTGGGCGGTTTCTTCTCCGACGCCACGTTGTCAGCGTCAACGCCGACGGGGGCTAACGTCACGGTCGGGTTGGGCAATACGACGGTCACTCTGGCAGCTGTCTCAACACAGGGCACGACGACTATCTCTCCCATCGATCCCGACTCGCAAGGGACGCCTCCCGCAGGCTACACGATTGCCGGAGCGGCGTTCGACATTTCCACGACCGCCGCCTACACCGCGCCCATCACGATCTGCTTCAACCTGTCGTCGGTCACCGACCCGAAAGACTTTGCCAACCTGAAAGTGCTGCACGGCGAAAACGGCGCTCTCGTTGATCGAACGTCGAGTCACGACTTCTCCGCCAGGACGGTCTGCGCCGCCGTGCCGTCGCTCTCCCCATTCCTGATCGCCACCCTGAGCACCCCGCGCGGCGACAAGCAGAGGGCTCTCGATCAGCTCGTCGCCTTGCGCGCGACGGTAAACGGTCAGCGGGATCGTGAGGAACTCAACGAGGCGATCAATAAATTGAGCGCGTCGTTAAACCCCGACCTCTGGCTCGACTCGTCCCACCTGCGACCCGACGGCGGCGGGGCGGACTTCGAGGGCGAGAAGGCGGCGGTGCGCGAGCTGCGCGAGCTGCTGCACAGCTCCATCCCCGACGCACAATTGCAGCAGCTCATCCGGCTCATCGCCAATGCCGACCGACAGCTCGCGCAAGTAGCCATTGGCGACGCACGCGCCGCCGGCGGAGATCAGCAGAGTATCAGCCGCGCCACGAACCAACTCAACGAGGGTGATGCCGATGTCGCCAGCAGTAAGTTTGCAGAGGCCATCACAGATTACGCCGCGGCTTGGCGGCTTGCCCGCAAAACGGTGCGCGGGAGTTAGGGTAGAGCGTGCGCCTGGATAAAGGAAGATCGCGATGAAGAGGGTTTAAGCTGGTTGCAAAACCAGCTGATCGTCCTGTGAAGGCAGGTAAGAGCTTGGGAAACTACGGAGTGACAGTTTCTGATTAGACCGTTGTTATTCGCAGTAAAGCGCCCGAATTAATTCGAGAGCATCTGCTTGACGCAAGACATCTAGCCTATCGGGCATAACGGGCGACTCGACTGAGACTTTGATATATTAGCACCGAACCGCCTCCCTCAAGCGGGTAATGATCAAGGATTTTATGGGGGCGCGGCGGAACTTTGCCCTCCACAAAAGCTCCAAAGCAGATGTGACCATTGCAAACCGTCAGGCGGAAAAGACCAATAAAGAGGAAGTTACAAATTCTCTGACCTTACACATCTTAAAATTTGAATCCTATGTGGGACTCGAAGCTAAATAAATTAAAGCCCCCAAGCCGCAATACTTAGCGGCTTAGGGCTTTAGAGTTAACTCCGCAGGTAGGACTCGAACCTACAACCCTCCGGTTAACAGCCGGATGCTCTGCCATTGAGCTACTGCGGATTATGCACAGCCTGCGTGGAGTGTACTGCTCTACGCGGGAAAATTTTTATAGCAGAGGGTTCTCGAAATCGCAAGCGAGCACGCGGGGCGACGCACCGTCGCAGTAGCGGCTTGCGTCGGGCGCGCGAACTGAGAGATTATTTGTCCCCGTTCAGATAGTTAATAAAGGGATCGCCGGAATCTCAGCGTCGGCTGACGAGGCGGGAGGAGTGTTTCGGGATGCAGCGTCGGACGACCGCGTGGTTCAGCCCGCGTTTGGGGATGGAGATGCCGCTCGTGGCTTACGGTCACGCCGGTCAGCCGCTCCTCATGCTCCCCACGGCGGCGGCGGACTACCTCGAATACGAGCGCTTCTACCTCGTTGACTCGATCCGCCCGCTCATCGAGTCGGGGCGGGTGCGCGCTTATTCCGTCAACAGCGTCAACCGCTACAGCCTGCTGAACGAACGCGCCTCGCCGCAACTGAAGGCGCTGCTCCTGACGCGCTACAACGAGTACATCACGGAAGAGGTCTTGCCGCTCATACGCAACGACGCGGGCGACGCGAGCGCGCGACCACTGCTGACGGGCGCGAGCCTCGGCGCGACTCTGTCGGCGAACGCATACTTCCGCCGCCCAGACCTCTTCCGCGGTGTCGTCGCCATGGCGGGCAGCTACGACATCCGCCCCTACTTCGACGGCTACCACGACGACAACGTCTATTTCAACAACCCCGTCGCGTACCTCTCGAACCTCGACGACGATCACTACCTGCCCATCCTGCGACACGCCGACGCGATCTACGTCGTCACCGGGCAAGGGAAGTGGGAAGCGCCGCAGCGCAGCGTCGAGCTCTCGAACGTCCTGCGCGCCAAAGGCATCCCGCACCACCTCGAGATGTGGGGGCAAGACGTGGATCACGACTGGCCCTGGTGGCGCAAGATGCTGCCCTTTTACCTCGAAAAGATTTTGGGGTAGGGAAGGCTTGAGGATGTTCTTACGGCGTGATGCGTCGTGAGGCGCGGCGACTTTTAGTTAACGCGCCCTTCTCGCCCGCTCCATCAACAGCGAGTGAGCGACACTCTTCTCTTGGATAAGTTTGTTCAATTCCGCCCTGCGCCGCTCGTCCGCGCTAGCCTTCAGCTCCTCACGCAGCGACGCCAGCTCCTTCAAGAGTTGCACCTCTTCGGGGACGAACCCCGCGTTCTTCAGGATCGAGTGACCCATCCGCAACTCTTCCGGCGACTGGAAGTAGGCTTCGAGATCGAGCGGCTGCCCCTTGCCGGGCAGGTCGTCGAACTCGCCCTTCCTCATCGCCTCTTTAATCAGCTCCTCGATGCCTCTCGGTTCGTCGCCCATGATTCCATCACGGGGGAGCTAAGGCCGCTTCGAGTAACTCGCGCGTCGAGTGCGCCCCGACGCTTACTTATACGATACGTCGCCTACATCGAGACTAAGTTTCCGTCTCGTTCGTCGTCCCAGGCGACAGAGCTGAGCAGCCAACGCCCGGACGACTTCACAAACTGCAAGCACTTCATCCCCTTCGCCTCGAAGCGCTCGCCGTCCAACACGCCGGACTTTCTGTACGAGCAGAATCTTTGCGCCACGCTGCCGAACACGTCCGTCCTTTCCGCCGACTCCTCCTCGGAGAACTCCCGCAGACCGCCTTCGGAGAACAGTCGCGCCCTCGGCTCGATGAACTCCGGGAGGGAATAGACGGTCACAGCGTCTCCGCAGGTCTTCAAAATGAGACCCCCCGGCACGAACAGCTCATACAGGGCGCTCAGATTCGGGCAGCCACCGTCCCGATTAGAGAACACGCCGAAGAAAGCCTTCGTCACGGCGTCAATGCTCTCTTTATCACCCTCGCCGCTCACTTCAATCTCCTTCTCTATTCATCACTGTCGCTTTCAGTATCATATAACGCCTGCATCAGCCGCCGGCACAGACCTCGACAAGCATCCAATCTTGCGAATGAAAGCTGCGCGATTGCCGGTCGGCTGCATGCGGTTGTTATGCTGCGCGCCGGATTACAAGATGTGGGCTGTTGCACCTAATCAACCTGCCTGATGGATTCTTGATTAACCATGCCTGGAATTATTTCGGCAGTAAAATAACTCGCGGCACGAACCGGGCTCCCAGCCACGCGCCGCAACAGCACGATCTGCCCGACGTGTGTCAGGGCGTCCCCGACGGGGCCTTGAATGAGTTTCTCAACCGGGCAAGCCAGCGGCGCGCTCGACTCCAGATATGCATCCAACCGCCCCGCAGCAGAGAAGAAGCGCGACACTTCCTCGTCCCACGGCAAGGGGAAGGAGGTTAGATAAACTAATTCGCCCTTGAGCAAATAGAGCGACCCTGCGAGCAGATCGCCGATGTGCGCGAGGATTTCGCCCGGGGCGCGCACGCCTTCATTGACGCGAAACGCGGCGAAGTCCTCCGGCGCATCCGATACAGCTATGCCGCCGCGATAGGCCACGGTGGCAACCAGGTGGCGCAACACCTCACGTTTCGCATCCACCGACAAAACACCGCCTCGCTTTCAGACGATAAGATTTACAGACCCAGGAAGCAGCATAACTACTAATTATACCGAATCATTCGTCATAACACCTCGTATGGGCGTGGTATGCCGAATGGTTCCGCAGAATAACCTTATCGGTGGAAGCGCGGAAGCGTCTCGAACTTTCGTTCGGGAGAAGCTGCGCGCCTCTGCCTGAGCTGCTTGACAGAATGTTGATACGCCGCGCGTCTGTCGGGGCGCGCGGTTTATTTGGAGCCGGTGTCGCCGGAGCCGCCGGGTTTACGTTTGCCGCGCACGGCACTCTTCGGGGCTTACGGTTTCTTGCCGGGGCGTGTGGGCTTCTCTCTCTGCTCGATGTAGCGGCAGGCTTCGTCCGTGAGCCGGGATTCGTTCTCTCTGAGCGCCTCCAACTCCTTCATCAGCTCCCGCTGCTTCTCCTTCTCCTTGTTGATGTCTTTCACGCCCTGCATGATCGACTTCAAGTCGTCCTGCGCGCTCTTCGTCGCCTCCATCATCACGATGAAGGCGACGGCTTCGATGTCCACGCCGTCGAGGTTACCGAGCACGGCGTAGTTAGTCTGATCATTCTTCACGGACGACACAGCCTCCGCGCGGAACTGCGAGAGCCAGACGCCGCCCGAAGCCTCGGAGCGCGCGGCGTTCTTCATGCGAGGGGAGCGGGCGATCTGCCGGCTGCGTTCTAAGGCGCGCGGCGGCAGATGTGACGCGAGCGCGTCGAAGTAAGCGCGGACGCGCCCCCGCGTGCAAGGTTTCGCGCCCGCGTCCGGCGGGGGATTGTCGGTTGCGCCTTTGTGCTCGACGCCGATCTTCTGTCGGGGAGCGACGCGCGTCGTCTGCGCGCGGCAGACCGTGAAGGTCAGTGCGACGAACGCCGAAAGAATCAAGCTTCTCATCTGTTTCTTCTCCGCACCCGCTTCGTGCCGCCGTCGCGGAACACTTCCGGCGCGCTCACTTCTTCAGTTTGATCAGCCACTTGTCGTCTTTGACGGCGAGCGTGTAGAACTTCCACTCGCCGTCCTCCCTGCGCGCCGTCGCGTAGAGCGTGCCGCTCTTCTTCGAGCCCGTGAGCGGGATGATCAGGTTGGCGTCGCCCGCGAGCCCCTGCGTGCTGATCGAGCCCTTCGTGTTCGCGGCGTCGGCTTTAATCGGCTCCCCCAACTCCTCTCTCACGTCCGCGTCCGTCTGGGCGCGCGCGACGGCTTCCTGATAGACCTCCGAAGACTCCATCGCCTGCGCCGCAGCCTGCGACGCGCCCGCCGCGACGCCCTGCGGGAAATGTCTCGTCACCCCTCTGTACGCGCTCACCGCACGCCGCACGGCGAAGAAGATCGAAGAGGCGAAGACGGAACAGACGGCAAAGGCGAGCACGACCGTCAACAGAAAAGCAGGCGAGTTGAGAATCCGCCGCAGGGTCGAAGGGTTTTCGTCAGTCATAGTGTCGGGCTTGCGCCAGAGTCGGCGGCGTGAAGTTTCGCCGCGAGTCTTTCTCGACGGCTCCGCACAAAGTCGAAAGGCCGGGGGAGACTTGAACTCTCTCCCAGCCCTTCGTCGTTCGCTCTCGCGTTAAGGCGCGGTGTTGTCGTTGCCGCCCTTCTTGCCCTTCTTCTTCGTGGCGGGCTCGACCTCGCGAGGTCGGGTCGCGGGTCGCTCGGGCGGCGCGCTCGTCGCGGGCGGCTTCGAGACTTCGGGCACGGCGACGGGCGGCGACTTCCGCGTCGCGCCGCCTTCAGCGGGCTCGCGCGGCTCGCTGATCTCGCTGGGCGGCGGCGGGAGTGCGATGGGTTCTAGCTTCGTGTCAATCGGCGCGGCGGACGGATCGGTCGTGCCCTCCTTGTCGCCCACCTGCGCCTTGATCTGCGCCGCTTCGGCTGCGCGCTCCTCGCTCATCTCGCGCTGCCGCTGCTGGTAGAGGTCTTTGATGTCTTCGGGCATCTTCGGCGGCTTCTCGAAATTCTCCTTCGGCTTGTCCTTCAAAAAGTCCTTCATGTAGTCGATCCAGATCGGCAGCGCGCCGTGACCGCCCGTCATGTCGGAGCCGAGGTTCTTCTTGTAGCCGGGGTAGCCCATCCAGACGCCAGTCACGTAGGTCGGCGTGTAGCCGATGAACCAGACGTCCGTGTGATCGTTGACCGTGCCGGTCTTGCCCGCGACGGGGACGCCGACGCTCGACGCGGCGGGCGCGGTTCCGCCCGGCGCGGTGACGCCGCGCATCATGTCCACCATCGTCAGCGCGACGTACTCGCTCACCACCTTGTAGGTCGTCTTCTCGAACTCTTCGAGCGGCGCGCCGTCGCGGTCGAGCACGCGGCGGATGATGTGGTTCTTCACGCGGATGCCCTTGTTCGGGAAGGTCGAATACGCCGAGACCATCTGCTCCAGAGGGACTTCCGTCGCGCCCAGAGCCGACGGAAGATACGGAGCCATCGGGACGGTGATGCCGAAGCGCCTGACCATCTGCGAGCCGGTCTGTATGCCGATCGTGTCGAGCGTGTGGACGGCGGGGATGTTCAGGGAGTGCGCGAGGGCGATGCGCATCGGCACGTCGCCGCACGAGGTCGAGCCGTCGTAGTTGTGCGGCTGCCAGTCGCCGCGCTTGATCGGCGCTCCACTAATTACCGTGTCGGGCGTCATGCCCCACTCGATCGCCGCCGTGTAGATGAAGGGCTTGAAGCAGGAGCCGGTCTGCCGGTATGCCTGCGTCGCGTTGTCGAACTTGCTCGTGTAGAAGTTGTAGCCGCCGACGAGCGCGACGACCTCGCCCGTCTTCGCGTTCAGCGAATAGAGCGCGCCCTGCACCGACGGGATTTGCGAAAGCTCGACCGTGAGGCGGCGCGCGTCCTTGTTCACTTCACGGACGTGGAACTCGCAGAGCAGCCCCGGCTTGAACTCGTCGCGCGGCTGTCGGTGCGACAAGCCCATGTCGCTCGCCGTGACGGTCGCCGTGAAGCCGCCGAAGCGCACGGTCGCCTCGTTGCGCGCGCGGTCAACGCTCATCACGAGCCCGCGCACCCAGGTGTCGGGCGCGAAGTTGTTGGCGTACCATTCGGGGATGACGAAGCCGTTCAGTTGCTGCTGCGTCGGCGGGTCGTTCGGGTTGCCGTCCTCCTCGCTGATGTTGTGGTAGTCCGAGCGCCAGCCCGAGTGCGTGCGGTCGTAGGTGCGAAGCCCCGCGCGCAGTGCCTCGTAAGCCTTCTTCTGCGCGTCGGCGTTAATGGAGGTGTAGATCGAGAGACCGCTAAACGCGACGCGCGTCGTGTACTTGTCCTCGACGTACTGTCTGACCTCTTCGACCGGGTACTCGAACCAGGCGTGGGAGGCCGCGGGCGGCGGATACCAAGCCGTGTCCGCGATCTTCA
>JAIVGV010000449.1 GCA_020201365.1 Acidobacteriota bacterium | reverse complement strand
CACCCTTCCTACTTGCCGTTCGCGGCGCGCCGCCACACCTGCGGCTCGCCGTCGGCGCGGATGAGCGCGCGCACCTCGGCGTAGGCGGCGGCGTAGAGGGCGCGCGTCTCGTCGGGCTTGCCGTGTTCGTCGAGGCGCGCGTCCAACTCTTCGCGGGAGAGCTTCTCCTTCGTCGCGTAGCGCGTGAGCAGCGCGCCCTCGCCCGCGAAGTGCGCGGCGAGCCCTTCGGCGAGCCAGCGCGGCGCGCGCCCGCGCGAGAGCGCGTCAATACAAGCGTGCGCGTACTCGTGGCGCAAGGTCTGACGCAGCACGCCGCGCCGTTCGAGCGCGGCGACGGGCTGCAGCTCGACGCGCGCGCCGCGCGTGGCGGCGGCGACCCAGGAGGGGTAGCCGGTCGCCGCGACGAACTCGGCGGTCGTCGCGTTCGCGTTGACTTCGAGCACGGGGAGCGGGGGCTGCGCGACGGAAGCCTCGTCCAGACGGCGCGCGAGATCGGCGCGCGCCGCTTCGAGCGTGCTCAGGATTTTTTCGGCTCCGCGTCGCGCCTCGCCTGCGCCGCGCGCGGGGTAGCTTACGCGGAAGTGCTCGCTTGACAGCGTGAGGCGCGCGTCCGAACGCAGCGCGGCGGCGTTCGCGCCGAGAAGTTTGGGATCAGTTTGCGTGAGCGGCGAGGTCGCGTCGGCGCGCCAGCCTGAAGGCATCGCGGCGGTGTCGTTCGTGAGCGCGGCGGTCGTGAGCCGCCCGACGGACGCGCCGGGGAAGTAGTGCGCGAGGATTTGCAAATACGACGAGCCGCCGCGCGCCATGACGTGCGCGCCCGCCTGGCAGAGACCGAGACCGTGACCGAAGCCCGAGCCGCGGAAGACGAACCGCGCGCCCGCGCGCTCGACCGTGAAGCGCGAGCTTTTGATCACCGCCCAGCCGAGCGTGCGCCCGACGATGATCTTGAAGTCCCACCCGCGCAGGATTTTTCGTCGCTCGCCGTCGAGTGAAATCAATTCTGCGCGTCCGGTCGCGTCGCGTTTGACGACGGTGATCTGATCGAGATGAGAGCCCACGTCGCTGCGCGGATCGGCGCGGAGCGCGACGAGAAGATCGGGCGCGGGGATCGCGTCAGTCCAGCGGGTTGCGGGAAGCGCGGCGCAATATTCGTCGGCGACGCCGTGCTCGTAAGGCTCGCGCGCTTGAACTCCCCAGAGTGTCTGGACGTTGGCGGTCATGCCGCCGCACGACGCGCTGAAGTAGGCGTTTGCCAAATGCCCGCGCGAGTCGCGCAGGACTTCGCCCTCGGTCTCCGCGACGGCGCGGCGCAGGAGCGCGTGAAAGTCCGGCCGCTCGTCGTCGGCGGTGACGCGCAAGTATCGCTGGCAGTGCGTCGTCGTGCAGAAGTCGAAATGATCGCGCGCGTGGCGACCGAGCTTTTGCAGCGCGTAGGTGCGGCTGACGACGGCGAGCGCCTTGATCGCGGCGAACTCGTCCTCGGTGCTCGCCTCCGCCGCGAGGACGCCGAAGAGGTAATCGGCGAGGGGCATCGAGACGATCTCGCCGTCGCGCGCGAGTCGGACGCGCACCGTCGTCGCGTCGCCGGAAGCGGCGGCGCGGCGTGACTCACTCAAAGGCATCCCGCCGCGCGTGTCGCTCGCCGTCTCGTCGCCGTGCGAGTCGTCCGAAGCGACCGCGGTAGTCGCGTCGTTTAGAGTGACGGAAGCGTCCGCCGTGGTCGAAGGGGGCGGATCGCTTGCGCCGCGCGAGTCTCGATCTTGAAGGGGCCGGCTCGCCGGCTCGCCGTCGCTCGTCAGACGTGCGAACTCTTCAAAGACGGGGCGCGCGACTTGGGCGCACTCGCGCCCCTCGGCGCGCCTGAGGAAGACGAGCACGGCGAGTCGGACTTCCGTCGGCGCGGGCTGATCCGTCTGTGCCGACGAGCTTTCATCAAACGCCTCTGACGACTGTCCGCCGCGTGCTCCTTCCGGCGTCACGTCGTCGCTCGTCGGGTACAGCGGCGCGACGGCGGGCGTTTGATCGGAGGCTCGCGTCGCCGCGCCGCCGCGAGACGCGCGCGGGTCGGAGGCGAAGCCGACGAACCAGCCGTGCGTGCGGAAGCCGCCGATCTCGGTCGCCGTGCCGGTCTTGCCGAAGACGCGCGACGGCAGTTGATCGAGACGCGCGCGCTCAGCCGTGCCGTAGCTCACCGCGCCGCGCATCCCGGCGACGAGCAGCGCACGTTCCTCGTCCGTGATGATTAATCGCGCACGCTCGCGCGGGTGGAAGTCCTGCGCGTCGGCGCGCCGCGGCTCGAACAGATGTCCGCCGTTCACGAGCGCGGCGTAAGCCGAGATCATCTGCAAGGGCGTGGCGAGCACGCCGCCGCCCTCGCCGAGCGCATCTGCCGTGCGCCACTCGCCGCGTTGCGGCAGTCGCGGCGAGAGTGTTTCGACCGAGCGAGGCGTGCGACTCGTCGCGCCGTGTGCGAGTCGGGATGACGAGGCGCGCGCGCCGTTCGTTGCTGGCGGAAGCGCGTTCGCCGCGCGCGCCTTGTCGTTCGCCGGTTGCGTCGCGCCGAAGCCGAAGGGGGCGAGGGTTGAATCGAAGGCGTCGGCGTCGAGTCGCTCGCCGAGGTGTGCGAAGAAGTAGTTGCAGGAGTGCGCGAGCGCGTGCGCGGGATCGAAGAGGGTCTTGAAGACGGGGTGCGAGCAGGAGAACTCGACGCCGCCGCGCCGGTAGTGCTTGCGACACAGGAGGCGCGTGTCGGCGCTGACGAGGCGGGCGCGCAGCGCGGCGAGCAGCGTGAAGGGCTTGACGGCTGAGCCGGGCGGGAAGGCGGCGTCGGTCGCAAGATTCTCGTTGACGACGGCGCGCAGGCGACCCGTTTGCGCGTCCATCACGATGATCGTGCCCTCGCGCCCGCCGAGCGCGAGCGTCGCGGCGCGCTGCAACGCGGCGTCAACCTCTTCGACTGAGGCGCGACGGCGCGCGGGCGTGTCGGCGTTGCTAGGGCTGATCCGGGCGGGCGACGACCAGACGAGGACGACGGAGACGCAGACGCAAAGGTGCGCGGTGAAGTGGAAGGATGAGGGATGAGGGATGAAGGATGAAAGAGAGCCATTCAACTTTGAACGCCACGCTTTCATCCTTCATCCCTTCTTCCTTGTTCTCTGACTCGTCTAGCTCGCGACGGTCGCGGTCTGTTCGACGCGCGGCGCGGGCGCGGGCTGCGGCGCGGGCATACTCGCCGTCTCGCCGTCGCGCCCGTCGCGCGCGAGCGCGGTCATCGTCGTGACGAAGCCGAAGAGCGTGAGCGCGAAGGAGACGAAGAGGCGCGTGCTCAGGAAAGAGAGTTCGAGCCAGCCGGTGTTCGAGGGCGTGCGCTTGATGATGAGGAAGTACGGGAGGAGCGCGAAGACGATCATGCCGACCGCGTAGGTGAAGACCGAGCGGGCGGAGACTGCGCGCGCGAGCGTGCGGTGGACGCGAAGCAGCGACGCCTTGAGTCCGTCGCGCACGGCGACGATCCAGAGATGGATCGCGACGAGCGGCAGAAGCACGCCGAGCAGGAAGAGCCGGAGCGCCGAGTAGAAGACGTAAGCCCAGCGCACGGGCGGCTTCGGCGGCGGCGCTTCCTCGCCCGCCTCGTCCGTTTGCGTGTGACCGGGGAACTCCGCGCTCGCCTCCTCGCGCGGGTCGTGCTTGACGCGGCTCTCCAGCTTGTTCAAGCCCCACACCGTCCCGACGGCGAGCGCGACGACGGGGATGCTGACGATGAGAACTTTCAGGAAGCCGCGCAGCGCGCGACCCAACACGCCGAACGCGCGCGACTCGCCGACCGCGTAAGCCGCGCACGCCGAAGCCGCGAGGAAGAAGAGCACTGGCACGGCGGCGGCGGCGGCGGCGGTCACGGCGATCTGGAAGAGGCTCGCCTCGCGCGTCGTGACGAAGACGACGGCGGCGACGATGAGCGCGGCGTAGAGCACGGCGAGCACGAGGAGAGCGCCCACGCTGCGCAGCAAGCCCCGCGCGGCGTTGAAGAGTGCGGAGAGCACGTTCTTGGTCATCGGTTCACCTTCGGTTGCGAGGTCAGTTCAACTTAATCT
>JAIVGV010000261.1 GCA_020201365.1 Acidobacteriota bacterium | reverse complement strand
TAGTTGAAGTTGACCTTGTCGGGACGCAAGTCATACTTCAGAAAATCGTACCACTCGAAGATCGTGTCCTGATTCGTGTTCATGAAGCAGGTGCAGGTCTGTATGTCCAGGCGCGGGTATTCGCGCTTGATCTGTTGAAGCTGCCGCGCCGTGTCAATCGCGATGTCCCAGGAGCCGGGCTTCTGTCGAATCTTCTCGTGCTGATCCTTCAAGCCGTCAATGCCGAGCGCGACCGCGACGTTCAAGTTCGGGCACTCTTCCAGAATGCGCGTCACGTCCGGCATGATGCGCTTCTGAATCTGCCCGTTCGACATCAGATAGACGGATTCGAGCTTGTTGTTCTCGTAGAAGGCGCGGACGATTTCGGGGAGGTCTTTGCGCGTGAACGGCTCGCCGCCCGCGACGATGAGCACGCCGAGGTTGCCGCCCAAGGTCTCGGAGATGCGCTGGAGTTCGTGCGTCTTCATCTGCAACTTCTTGCGCGGGCGGTCGTCGAGCTCGTCCGTGAAGAAGCAGTGCGTGCAGCGCATGTCGCACACGCTCGTCACCAGGATGTTCAGAAGGACGGGCGCGAACGGCTGCTTCGTCGCCAGCTTCCAGTAGCGCTTCAAAAGCTCTTTGGTCGTATAGTCCATGACTGCCTTTCGCTAAAAACGGGCGCGACCTTGTAACCCTCGCGCCCAACCAACCGTCGCAATAGTGCGACAACCGAACTGTAACAGATACGTGCTTTCGTCGCACCTGTCAACGCCGCGACGCGGAGACTTTCGCAGCCTTCCGCGCGCAGGAAATTAGATGCTAAACGCCGTTCTCCCGCTCGCCGCGAACTTTGATGCCGAGCGCGCGCATGCGGCGGTAAAGGTGGCTGCGATCAATGCCCATCAGCTCGGCGGCGCGCGTCACGTTGCCCTCGGCTTCCGATAGCTTGGCGCGGATGAAGTCGCGCTGGTGCGCCTCGCTCGCCTCCTTGAACGAGGAGAACTTCAGCGGCGCGGGCGCGGGCTCCTCGCCGCCCCCGAGCGGCGGCAGGTCTGACGCGGAAACTTTCTGCTTCGCGCGCATGATGACGACCCGCTCGACCGTGTTCCGCAGCTCCCGGACGTTGCCCGCCCAATTGTAGTTCCGTAGAGCCTCGACCGCGTCCGCGTCAAACTTCTTCGG
>JAIVGV010000162.1 GCA_020201365.1 Acidobacteriota bacterium | reverse complement strand
TAATAGAGGAGAGGCGCGCGGGTCTGGACGCCGCGGTCGCACGTCGCAGCCTCGGCGACGAGCCCGCGAGCCTGCTCACCGCCATCAGACGCTTCTTCGGGCTCGACTAAATTCCTATCAAAAAAAGGCTTATTTCCTGCAGAAACTGGGCGAAATTTTCCCGTGCGGGGGACTTGACAATGACGGACTCAGATATTATTATCTAGCCACGCTCAGCAGCCCGACATCCCAAACTTCTTACACTCGCGGGCTGCCGAGAGCCAGTCCAGTTTCGACTCTTTAAGGGAGGAGGAAAACTTATGTCCATCACACGCTACGACCCTTTCCGCGACCTGCGCTCTCTGCAGGACGAAGTCAACCGCCTGTTCTCCACGAGCCTCGGGCGCGGCTTCGACGACGAGGGGCTCGCGCGCGGCGCCTGGATGCCGAGCGTTGACATCTTCGAGAACAAAGACTCCATCGTCCTCGAAGCCGAGCTTCCCGGCATGAACCGCGAAGACTTCGAGCTGACGATCGAGAACAACACGCTCACCCTGCGCGGCGAGCGCCGCTTCGAGAAGAAGGACGAGGCGGACAACTACCACCGCGTCGAGCGCGCCTACGGACAGTTCACGCGCTCGTTCACGCTGCCGCAGACCGTCTCTTCCGAGGGCGCGACCGCCGAGTACAAGAACGGCGTGCTGCGCGTCACGCTGCATAAGCGCGAGGAGGTCAAGGCGCGCCGCATCGAGATCGCGGGCGAGGGCAGGAGCGAGCCGAAGACCATCGAGGCGAAGGCTGAGGAGCCCGGCACGGCGAACAAGCAGAAGGCTGCGACGACAAACAACGCGCGCTAAGGCGCGCCGCACGTCGCACGCCACACGAGAGAAGCGGACGACGCGCGGGCGCGGAAAACTTCCGACGCGCGTCGTCCCGAATTTTTCTGACGCAGGTTTCGGGAGTCGGCTCAAGTTTTAATCAGTCAGGGTTCGAGTTTCATAAGTTAGGATCGTCCGTGATGCGTCTAGATCGTTTCACGTTGCGCGGGCAGGAAGCCGTCCAGTCGGCTATCGAGACAGCCGAGCGCAACCAGCACCAGTCGGTCGAGCCGGAGCACCTGCTCCTCGCGCTCCTCGAGCAGCCCGAAGGCATCGTGCGCCCGATCCTCGGTAAGCTCGGCGTGAACCTGCAAGTCGTACTTAACGATCTGCAAGCCGAGATCGCGCGACAGCCCAAAGTGCAGGGCGGGCAGCAGTATTTCGGCGCGCGCACCACGCAGCTCTTCACCGCGGCGCAGAAGCAAGCCGAGCAGATGCAGGACGAGTACATCTCGACCGAGCATCTCTTGCTCGCCATCAGCGACGAGAAGGACGGCGCGGCGGGTCGCATCCTGCGCCAGCACGGCGTCAACCGCGACGATCTCCTCAAAGTCGTCAACGAGATGCGCGGCGGCTCGCGCATCACAGACCAGAACGCGGAGGCGAACTACCAGGCGCTCTCCAAGTACGCCAAAGACCTGACCGACCTCGCGCGCGCGGGCAAGCTCGATCCCGTCATCGGTCGCGACGACGAGATACGCCGCTGCATTCAAGTCCTCTCGCGCCGCACGAAAAATAATCCCGTCCTGATCGGCGAGCCCGGCGTCGGCAAGACCGCCATCGTCGAGGGGCTCGCGCAGCGCATCGTCTCCGGCGACGTGCCGGAAACCTTACGCAACAAGCGGCTCGTCGCGCTCGATCTCGGCTCGATGCTCGCGGGCGCGAAGTACCGCGGCGAGTTTGAAGACAGACTGAAGGCGGTCTTGAAGGAGATCGAAAACGCCAAAGGACAGATCATCCTCTTCATAGACGAGCTGCACACGCTCGTCGGCGCGGGCGCTGCCGAGGGCGCGATTGACGCCTCGAACATGCTCAAGCCCGCGCTCGCGCGCGGCGAGCTGCGCTGCGTCGGCGCGACGACGCTCAACGAGTACAAGAAGCACATCGAGAAGGACGCCGCGCTCGAACGCCGCTTCCAGCAGGTTTACGTCGGCGAGCCTTCGGTCGAGGACACCATCGCGATCCTGCGCGGTCTCAAAGAGCGCTACGAGGTTCATCACGGCGTCCGCATCAAGGACTCGGCCATCGTCGCGGCGGCTACTCTGTCGAACCGCTACATCACGGATCGCTTCCTGCCCGACAAGGCGATTGATCTGATTGACGAAGCCGCTTCCAGACTCCGCATCGAGATTGATTCGCTGCCGCAGGAGATCGACGAGATCGAGCGCGAGATTCTGCAACTAGAGATCGAGAAGCAGGCGCTCGCGCGCGAGGAGGACGAGCGCTCGAAGACGCGCCTGCAAGAGATCGAGAAGCGCATCGCCAACCTCAGAGAGCAGTCTTCGGGGATGAAGGCGAAGTGGCAGTCGGAGAAGCAAGAGATCGAGAAGATGCGGACGGCGAAGGCGGAGCTTGAGCAGTTGAAGATTCAGCTCGATCAGGTGCGCAACGCGGGCGACCTCGCGCGCGCCTCCGAGATACAGTACGGGCGCATCCCCGAGCTCGAAAAGCTGCTCGCCACCGAACAAGAGCGTCTCGCCGAACTGCAAAAAGACGGCGTGATGCTCAAGGAAGAGGTTGACGAAGAGGACGTGGCGCAGATCGTCGCCAAGTGGACGGGCATCCCCGTCTCGAAGATGCTCGAAGGCGAGATGCAGAAGCTCGTCACGATGGAGGAGCGTCTGCGCCAGCGCGTCATCGGGCAGGACGAGGCTCTGACCGCCGTCGCCAACGCCGTGCGCCGCGCGCGCGCGGGGCTGCAAGACCCGAACCGACCCGTCGGCTCGTTCATCTTCTTAGGTCCGACCGGCGTCGGCAAAACTGAAACCGCCCGCGCGCTCGCCGAGTTTCTCTTCGACGACGAGCGCGCGATGGTGCGCCTCGACATGTCCGAGTACATGGAGAAGCACGCGGTCGCGCGCATGATCGGCGCGCCGCCGGGCTACGTCGGCTACGAGGAGGGCGGGCAGTTGACCGAAGCCGTCCGCCGACGCCCCTACTCCGTCATCCTCTTCGACGAGATCGAGAAGGCGCACCCGGACGTCTTCAACGTCCTGCTCCAAATCCTCGACGACGGACGGCTCACCGACTCGAAGGGGCGCACGGTTGATTTCAAAAACACGGTCTTGATCATGACCTCGAACCTCGGGAGCCGAGAGATTCAGGCGGTCTCGGACGACGAGAAGCAGGTGCGCGAAGCCGTCACGCAGGTCTTGCGGGAGCACTTCAAGCCGGAGTTCTTAAACCGCATTGACGACATCGTGATCTTCCACCAGCTCTCGCGCGAGCAGATCAGCCAGATCATAGACGTGCAGCTCGAGCGCCTGCGCCGGATGCTCGCCGAGCGGCAGATCGCGCTCGCGCTCGACGGCTCGGCGCGCGCCCTGCTCGCGCGCGAAGGCTACGATCCGCTCTACGGCGCGCGACCGTTGAAGCGCGCGATCCAGACGCTCATCCAGAACCCGCTCGCCGTCAAACTGCTGCGCGGCGAGGTGCTGCCCGGTCAGACCGTCACGGTTTCGGCGGACGGCGACGAGATGAAGTTCACGGCGGACGGCACGGCAGCCGCCGCCGCGTAAAGGTCTCTACGGCGTGAGAGTCTAAGAAAGAAGGCGAGGGACGAATGGTGAGAACCGGAACACGCAGTTGCGCGCCGCGAGGCGTCGTCGTGATTGACCCGTTCAACGTCCGCGAGGGAGGGAGAAAGATGCCGCACAGGTACAACGACTGGCGCGACTGGCGCGACTACGCCGGGCGCGTGGCGCGCCTCTACGAAGAAGCCGCCCCGCGCGAAGAGCGCCGCGCGCGAGACGGCGGCGGCGGAGACGAGTTCGAGCGTGCCGACTGGACTCCGGCGTCGGATGTCGTCGAGCGCGAGAACGAGTTCGTCGTCCTCCTCGACCTGCCCGGCATCAACCGCGACGCGCTCGACGTGAGCGTCTCGGACGGTCGGCTCGTCGTGCGCGGCGAGCGCGCCGCCGAAGAGGGCGTCAAACCTCGCCGCGGCGGTCGCCCGGCGGGTCGCTTCCTCGCGCGCTTCGGTCCCCTGCCGAAGACCGTGGATCAGTCGCGCATCGCCGCCGAC
>JAIVGV010000282.1 GCA_020201365.1 Acidobacteriota bacterium | reverse complement strand
CCCGCCGTAGGCGAGCAGGGGCACGTACTCGCGCGTGTGGTCGGTGCCGCGGTAGGTGGGATCGTTGCCGTGGTCGGCGGTGATGAGGAGGAGGTCGCCCGCGCGCATGGCGTCGGCGATTTCGGGGAGTCGCGCGTCGAAGTGTTCGAGGGCGCGCGCGTAGCCTTCGGGGTCGCGGCGGTGTCCGTAGAGCATGTCGAAGTCAACGAGGTTGGAGAAGACGAGCCCGCGCGAGTCGTCTCCGAGCGCGCGGATCGTTTCGTCTATGGACTGATCGTTGTTCTTGCCGGGAAGCTCGCGCGTCACGCCCGCCGAGTCGTAGATCGAGGCGATCTTGCCGACGGCGACGACGGCGAGTCCGGCGTCGGAGAGCTCGACGAGCATGTTCTCGCGCGGCGGCGGGACGGCGTAGTCGTGCCGGTTCTCTGTGCGATAAAACGATCCGACTTGTCCGAGGAAGGGGCGCGCGATGACGCGACCGACTTCGTGCTCGCCGCGCAGGATGTCGCGCGCCGTCTCGCAAATCTCGTAGAGGCGCGCGAGCGGGATCGTCTCCTCGTGCGCGGCGATCTGGAAGACGGAATCGGCGGAGGTATAGACGATGGGCTTGCCCGTGCGGACGTGCTCCGCGCCGAGCTCCTTGATGATCTCCGTGCCCGACGCCGGGTAGTTGCCGAGCACGCCGGGCACGTTCGCGCGTTTGATGAACTCGTCAATGACTTCCGGCGGGAAGCCGTGCGGGTAGGTGGGGAAAGCCTTGTCGAGGATGATGCCCGCCATCTCCCAGTGACCCGTCGTCGTGTCCTTGCCGTTCGAGCGCAGGGCACAGCGGCCGTATGCGGCGCGCGGCTCCGCGGCGGGCGGGACGCCTTCGAGCGGGCGCGCGTTGCCCAAGCCCCACGCTTGCAGGTTCGGCAAGCGCACTGCGCGCGTCTCGCAGATGTGACCGAGCGTGTCCGCACCCGCGTCGCCCCACGCGGCGGCGTCCGGCATCTCGCCCATGCCGACGCTGTCGAGGACGATCAGACAGACGCGGTTAAATGTTCCTCTTTGATCCATCGAGTCCGGTTTCCTTGTTCGGGATGTTATTAACTTTTCGGCGCTTGGTAGCCCTCGCGGGCGGTGACTTGCGCGCCGGGGACGCCGCGCACCTCGACGCGGATGGTGCGGAAACTTCCGTCGCGCGCCTTGTTCGAAGGGTAGTAGGCGAGGCTGTAGAGCTTGCCGATCTCTTCGGCGACCTCGGTGAAAGCCTTGCGCGCGTCGCGAAGGTCTAAAGCGTCGAAGGTTCTGCCGCCGGAATCTTTGGCGAGCGTCGCCATCTCCTGTCGCGCGAGCTGGTAGAGCTTGCGGCTGATGTCCATGCGCTCGAACGACCCCATCTGGCAGAAGTTGGCGTAGTCGGCGGCGTCGGCTGAAGAGGCGAAGACGCGGCGGTAGCGTTGCAGTTGGACTTTCGAGAGCGAGAGGCGACCGTCGTCCTGACAGTCGCGCAAGAGTCTATCCTCGACGAAATCCTCCGTGTTCACCTGTATGAAGTAGCTGATGATGCCGGACTGGCGCAGGCGCGCGCGCGCCTCTTCAAACTCTGCGTCGCTCGTCGAGTCAACGCCGTCGGTCAAAGCGACGAGCGCGCGGCGACCCTTCACCTCGTCGCGCGGCGGATCGCGGAAGACCTCCGCCGCCACTCGTTCGAGCGCGTCGTAGAAGGGCGTGCCGTTGCTCGAACCGATCTGTTCGAGCGCGTCGCGCAGTTGCTGCCGGTCGTCTGTGAGAGGCGTTTTGACTTCGACGGTGGCGAGCGAGGTCGAGCCCTCCTTCTTCGTGTTGAAGGAGACGACGGCGACGCGGTCGCCGGGTCGCAGCGACTCGATGAAGAGGTTGGCGGCGCGGCGGATCAAGCCGATGTCCTCGCGCGTCGAGCCGGAGGTGTCGAGCAGGAGCGCGATCTCGAAGGGCGCGTCGGTCGTCGAGAAGTTCGTGATGCGCTGCGGTCGCCCGTCCTCGTAGAGGACGAAGTTCTCCGCGCGCAGGTTCGCCACGGGTCGCCCGGCCTTGTCGCGCACGACGACGGGCACGGGGATGAGCTGCGTGTCCACGCGCAGCACGTCGTCTTCGCCGACCTCTTCGGGCGCGCGACGCGCGTTGCCGTTCGCGTTCGACTGCGGCGAGGGCTGCGCGCCGTTATCGTTCGCCGGGGTGACGCGGCGCGGTCGCTGCTGCGGCTGCGACTGCTGGGGCGTCTGCTGTTGCCGCGTCGTCTGCCCGTAGGCTCGCTGGACGAAGGTGAAGGTAGCCCAGAGAATCGTGAGCGCGACGAGCGAGTAGAAGAGCAGCCAGCCCGCTTGCGGTTTGCTTGGACGTTGCCTCGACATAAGCCTACACTCTCAGGCGCGGTGTGCGTTCAAATGATAGCCGCAAAGTTTGACGACCGGAAGGAGCGGCGAAGATGCCCGTCATCGGCAGACTCGACAAGCAGGTCGAAGACGTTCTGATCACGCCCATCGGCAAGAATAGTTCCCGCGAAGACGCGGGCGCGGGCGACGACGGACAAGCGCGATCCGATGGCGCACGCGAGCCCGACTCGTCGGCGACGCGCGAGCGCGAGCCCGCCGCGCGCGGACGCGACGAGGACGCGCACGAAGATCGGCAGTCGCACCCGACCCGTCGCGCGGGCGACGACGAACCGCTCCCCGTCTGGTTGCTGTAAGCCCCGCGCAGATGCCCACGCGTAACCTCATCTTCGACTTGGACGGCACGCTCACCGACCCGGCGGACGGCATCACGCGCTGCTACCAGTACGCGCTCCGCTCGCTCGGACGCCCCGTCCCGCCGCGCGGCGAACTCCTCAAGTTCATCGGACCGCCCATTCGACAGAACTTCGCCGCCAGCCTCGGCGCAGGCGGTCCTGAACTCGTCGAGCGCGCGGTCTCGCTCTACCGCGAGCGCTTCGCGCGCGTCGGTCTCTACGAGAACGAAGTCTATCCCGGCGTCGGCGAGATGCTCGAACGTTTGCGCGGCTCGAACCTACGCCTCTACGTCGCCACCTCGAAGATGACGCGCTTCGCCGTCCGCGTCCTCGAACACTTCCGCCTCGCCGAATTCTTCGCCGCCGTTCACGGCGCGACGCCCGACGCCAGCCTCGACGACAAGTCGCTGCTCCTCGCGCGCCTGCTCGAAGAGGAACGACTCATCGCGTCCGAGTCCGTCATGATCGGCGACCGCGATCACGACATCATCGCGGCGCGGCGCAACGCCGTGCGCGCCGTCGGCGTCGCCTACGGCTACGGTTCGCGCGAGGAGCTTGAGGCGGCTGGCGCGGACTTCATCTGCGACTCGCCCGCCGAGATCGCCGAGCTTCTGCGCGGTCAAAACCCTCAAACATTTTAGGTGACGAGGCTGCTTGACACCCGCGCGCGCCATCTTTTACGATTGTCGCGCTTCCGGTTGGGAGCAGAAAAGTTCTTTCTCAAGCGGGCGCGTGTCGCGAGTGAGGTTGGAGGCACGTACTGTCAATGGTAGACGACCGCCCTTACAAGGCGGGGGTTGCGGGTTCGAGTCCCGCCGTGCCTACCAAGTTGAGAGGCGTGCGCGTGCGGCGCGCCGGGAGAGCCCGCAAACGGTGGCGGAAAGTTTCGCGGAGTCGTAGTTCAGTTGGTTAGAACGCCGGCCTGTCACGTCGGAGGTCGCGGGTTCGAGTCCCGTCGGCTCCGCCACTAAATTATTATCACTCAATAAGTTAGCGCCCTTAGACGGGCGCTGACTTTTGTTTTAGACCCGGTGATTGCACGTCGGGGGTCGGGAGTCCTTCGGGTCATGAGAGTCTATTCGTCTTCCATAATTTAGAGCTACGGCGGGGATGTTCCTTGTTGGGCGTGCTACTAATCGTCTCACTAAATTCGGCACTAATAGGCTTGCCCTTGCCCGGCACTAATTTTGGATCGGAAAGCGCCTTGCTTCTCCGCCGCCTTTGGCCCGCGCTGCCGCTCAAGTGAGTCAAATATGTTATTGCCATAAATTGCCTCAGTCGGTATCACCTCGCGCGTGCCGGTGACCAAAGCGCGGTGAGGACTTCGGGGAGCCGGTCGCGCCAGCTCGTCCAGTTGTGTCCCGCCTCTGCCTCGCGGTATGTGACCGGGTAGCCCCTCGCCGCGAGCAGCACGCGCACCCTCCGGCTTGCGCCGAGCACGGGCTCGAAGCGGCCCACATCGAAGTAGAAGCTCGTGGGGTGGTCGGCGCTCATCGGCCCCGTTGAGCTCAGTGCGCTGACGACCTTCTCGTCGTCAATCTGGAAGGCGGTGGACTGCGCGCCGACGCGCGCGAAAACGTCCGGATGCTTGAGTGCCGTCCAGAGCGAGATGACGCCGCCGAGGCTCGCGCCCAACAGGGCGCGCCCGTCGCGCTCTGCGCGTGTGCGGTAGCGCGCGTCCACGAAGGGCACCAACTCCGTCGCCATGAATGCTGCGAAGTCGTCGCTGGCCCAGTAGTCTTTCATGCGATCCTGCGGGTCGACGAAGACGATGATGAAGGGCGCGACGCGCCCGGAGCCGATCAGCTCTTCGGCGACCTCGACGGCACGCGCGCGGCTGACGTACTCCGAGCCGTCCTGCACGTAGAGCACCGGGTAACGTTCCTGCGATTGCCTGTAGCCCGGCGGCAGATAAACCTGTATGCGTCGCTGCCCGCCGAGGCGCGCGCTGCGAACTTCGGCCTGTTCGAGCGACGCGCCGTCACGGTGCGGCGGCGCGACCGTCGCGCTCGCGCGGTAGGCGGGCATCGCGAAGAAGGAGTTGAAGCTGCCGACGCCGTTGTCTATGCGGTCCGGGTTGAGCGCGTCGTTTACCCACTCGCCGTCGGCGATGAACTTATACTCGACGCGCGCGTCCCGCGCGAAGCGGCGAGTGTAGAACTTCAGATCGGTGCCCGGCACTTCCCGCATCAAGAGGCGGCGCGGTGCCCAACCCGTGAAGTCGCCCACGACCTCCACCTGTCGCGCCGTGCCGCGATAGATGAACGTCGCCTCATCGTTCTCGATGATGGGCGAGCGTCGCGCCGCTTTCACCTTCTCCGCGATTGCGGGCGGCACGGCTCGCGCATTCCACGAACGCCGCTCTTCGGGCGACAGGCCGCGAACCTTCAGGCGATGGAAGACGCTCGCGCCGCCCGGCGACCGTGCGACGAAGGCGACGACCGATTCGCCCTCCGGCACCGCGACCGAGAAATCCACGTCGCCCTCTGCGCCGACCCGCGCCTCGCGCGCCTCTCCGCCTTCGAGAATGAAAGCCCGCGCACCGCGCGCGAGGCGCCACGAAAACCGCAACGAGCTTCCCGCTTCCAAGTGCGATAGCGCTTCATCGTCCGGCGAGAGGAAGCTGTCGTCCGCCTCGGGCGGGACGGGGCGCGAGGCGTAGCGCGCCGCGACGAGGTCGGGCGTCTCGAGGTTGCGGCCCACTTCGAGGTTCGCGGCGAGGCGGATGAACTGCGCCATCGCCCAGGCGAGCGGCGTCGCGGAGCCCGTCCCCTCGCCGAAGCGCAGATCGGGGCGCGGGCTGCGGGGGCTGTCCCAGACCTGCTCCGGGATCATCCGGCCCTCGTTCGCAAACGCCATCATCGCGTCGAGCCGCCGCGTCGCCGCGCCCTTCTCGCCGCGCGCCAGCTCATACTCACCGCGCTCGCCCGCCAGCAGGGGCCAGGGGCGGCCCTTCCCCGTGTACTTCCCGTCCCAGTTCCAGAGCCGCCCGTCGTCCAGCTCGCCGTAGCCGTCGTGGTTGTAGCGGTACCAGTCCTCGCCATTCGGCGTCGTGAGCTTGATGACACCGTCAATGACGGGGAGCGACTTGGCGATGAGCGGATCGTCCGCGCGGCGGACGCCGAGGCGGACTAATTCGAGGAAGCCCGCGTCCACGATCTCCCGCTCGTCGTAGTCGCCGCCGCCGTTGCCGACGTTGAAGACGGCGCCGTCGTCCGGGTCGTCGTTGTCGGTGAGGCGTAGGTAGTAGTTCCCGTCGCCGTATTTGCCGGTCGAAGTCGCCGTCCAGCGCTCGACGTTGCGCGCCCAGTCGTCTGCCGCCGCGAGATAGACGGCCCGCGACGCTTCGTCGTCGTTGCGGCGCGCGATCTCCGCCGCGCAGACCAGCCCGGCGATCTCGGCGGCGATGGTCGAGGGCGAGTAGCCGGGCTTCTCCTCCCAGCGCTCCTGCTGCGTGCGCGGGCCCGTGCGGACGAGGAAGCTCGCCGCCGGGCGGACGTGCTTCGCCCACGTCGCGTCGTCGGTGCGGCCCAACTGGTAGGCGAGGATGAGCGGGTAAGCGACCTCGTCGAGCTGGAGCGAGCCCCAGAAGGGCCGCCCGTCGAGCCAGGAGTTCTGCGGAAAGCTCCCGTCGGGTTTCTGCTGGACGCGGAACAGATAGTCGAGCGCACGGTCGGCGCCCGCCTTATCGCCGAGCGCGTAGAAGGCTGTGGCGACGTGGTAGAGATCGCGCGACCAGACGAGGTGATAGCCGCCGACGCCCGGCTCGTTGGCGCTCGCGCCGCCGCCCCAGGGGATCGTCAGCGAAGCGATCATCGCCCCGCGAAAAGTCTTGTCCTCGTGCGCCTTCAAGACCATCGCCGCCGCGTCTAACTGCCGCTGGTACTTCGGGGCGACGCGCCGCAGCGTCCGCACGTACTCGCGCCAGCCCGCCTCGTACTCGGCGCGCGCCCGCGCGAAACCTTTCCGCAAGGACGCGCGCGCATTCCCCAGCGCCTCGTCCGCCTCCCTGCCGAACGCGAGCGCGAGCGTGAAGTGTGCCGCGGGCGCGAGGCGCGCGACCTGCACGACGTTCCCATCCGCCGCTCGCGCGTAAGCCCCCGTGATGCGCCCGTCGCGCCGCAACTGCGTCAGTCCGTCGCTCGTCCCGTAGTACCCGTTGACGGTCTCCGTGAAGCCCGCGCTCGACACGAGAGCCGAGGCCTTGTCGGCGTCGGAGGCGAGGAGCGCGCCGGACTGCGACCAAGCCGAGTCGTGCATCCCGCTGTTGTTGAGCGACGGGTCGTAATAGACGTAGAGCGCGGGGGGCAGTCGGCTCCGGCTCTCGAAGCCGATGTCGATCAGGACGGTGTGCCTTTCGGGGTCGGTCGTGTAAGTCTTCGTGATCGTGTAGAGCCCGCTCTTGGCGGTGTTCGTCTGGCGGAACGTGAGGGCGTCGTCGCCCAGCATCTCGACGCGGTGCGTCGTGTCGGCGCTCTCCGTCTCGACGCGCACGGCTCCGCCGGCGGCGCCGCTCACCACACACAGTTCCAGGGCGCGCGTGTTCGCCACGTCAACCGTCGGGTAATAAACCTCCGACATGACGCCGCCGCGCAGCGTGAACCAGACCTTCGACTCGGTGGTGTTCGACGTGCCGACCGCGTCCTTGCTCGCGTCCGTCCACTGCGCGTCGCGGCCGGGCGCGCCGGGCGCGAGATCGCCGCGACTTTGCGCCCCCGCGCCGGCACAGACCGCTGCGGCGAGGGCGCACGCGAATAAGAATTTACTCGTCGAGGTCTTCATGCGCGGGCGATGCCTCAGTTAAAGCGTGGCGCGCGGTCGGGTCTTCTATTGCCATCGCCCGATGCGGACACGCCTCCGTCAGAGCAGGCGACGGGGATCATCATCAGCGCAGGGGAGTCTTCCGAGGGGGAGGCGGCGACTCGTCATGGCCCTTCGCGCCCGCCTCGCCGTCGTCACCCGCCTTGCGCGCCTCGTCGAGCCGCCTGAACTCGGCAAGCTCTCTGTCAGCCTCTTCCTTCCGGTGCTGGCGCGAATAGACGAGGAAGAGTTGATAGTGGACGCCGGGGTCTTCCTTGCTGAGCGTCGCGCCGCGTTCGAGTAGGGGCAGCGCCTCGTCGTAGCGTTTGAGTCGGACGAGCAGGCGGCCCAGGTCGTAAGTCGCGGGGTAGTTTTCGGGGTCGAGCGCGAGCGCGCGGCGCAGGAGGCGCTCCGCCTCCTCGTGCTGGCCGCGCTCGCCCGCGAGGAAACCGAGGTTGGCGAAAGCCGCCGCGTTCTGCGGCTCGAGCTGGATCGAGCGCTGGAAGTATGCGAGCGCCGCGTCGAACTGCCCTTCGGCGCGCGCCGCGTAGCCGGCGAGGTAGTAGAGCGCGCCGCTTTCGGGCGAGAGCTTGATCGCAGCCTCGAAAGTCTCGCGCGCCTGCTGGTAGCGGCGCGCGCGGAAGTACGCGACGCCGAGCCGCACTCGGTAGATCGCCTTCGACGGCTCTTGCGCGACCGCCTTCTCATAGAACGGGAGGGCGCGCTCGTTGCGACGGTTCTTGACTAGCTCCTCCGCGATCATGAAGTTCGCGTCCGCGAAGTCGGGACGCAGCACGAGCACGCGTTGCCAGAGACCGAGCGCGTTCGCGCTCTCGTTCTTCGCCGAGGCGACGAGACCGAGTTGGTAGAAGACCTCAGGCTCTTCCGGCTTCAACGTCGCCGCGTCGCGTAGCGCCTGCTGCGCCTCGTCCAGACGTTCGAGGTTGAAGAGCGCGACGCCGAGGTTGTAGAGCACTTCGTAGGCGCCGGGGTGGAGTTGGTTCGTGCGCGAGAAGAGCTTGGCGGCAAGCTCGTAGGCTCCGGCATCCGCGAGCGCCAGCCCGAGCGTGAAGAAGACGCGCGGGTCGTCGCCCGCGCGCCGCTCGACGAGTTCGGTGAGCCGCGTCGCGTCCTCGGCTCGCCCCGCGTGCGCGTACGCGTCGGCGAGCGCAACCAGCGGCGCCATGTCAGCCACCGCGTCGCCGCTCTGCGACTTCGCCGCGCGTTCGAGCAGAGGGATCGCGCGCGCGTAGTCCTTGCGCGCGACGTAGAGCACGGCGAGGTTGTACACAGCCTGCGCGTGGTCGGGCGCGAAGCGGAGCGCCTGCTCGAAGGCTGCGGCGGCTTCGTCGGCGCGCCCGGCGCGGACGAGCAGGACGCCGAGGTTCGTGAGAGCGCCCGGCGATTTCGGGTCGAGTCGCACAGCCTCGCGCAACTCACGCTCGGACTCGTCCGTGCGGCCGCGCTGCCCCAGTATGACTCCGAGAAGCGCGTGCGCCTCGGAATCGCGCGGGCTGGCGGCGACGGCAGCGCGCGCCTCGGCCTCTGCCTCCGCGAGCCTCCCGGCGCGCATGAGCGCCGCCGCGTCGCGCGCGAGCACCGAGTCGTTGTCGCGCCTCTTCTGCGGCTGCGCGCCCGCGGCACGACTCCCGCGCTGTTGCGCGGCGCGCGCCGTGAGCGAGAGGCACGCGCACGCGAGAAGCGCGCACGCGAGGAGCAAGCGCGACGCGCGGAATGCGCGTACGATCAACCGGCGCTCGAACTTCATAGCAAGCACTCGGACGAACTCTCCGCCCGAACGGCTCAGGGCGTCGGCGCGACGCGCGGTTTCTCCTGCGCCGTCGGCGTCGCGCGGCGCGACTCGTGTATGCGTCTGACGATCTCCGACTCGGCGTCGGCATCTTCCTTGCGACCGAGCCGCCGGTACGCCATCGAGAGCTGATAATGCGGCTCGGGATTTCCGGGCGCGAGTTCAGCCGCGCGCCGCAAATGTTCGACCGCCTCCGCCGCGCGGCCGCGGGCGACGAGCGCGCGACCCAACGCGACGCGCGCCTCGTAAAGATCGGGGTTGATTTCAAGCGCGCGCGTCAACTCTTTCAAGCCTTCTTCGGCTTCGGCGCCGCCGTGCTTGACGAGGAGGACGCCGGCGCCGAGATGGCCCTCGGCGGCGCGCGGCTGTCGCGACGCGAGTTCGCGGTAGGCTGCGAGCGCGCCCGCGTCGTCTCCCGACTGTTCGAGCGAAGTCGCGAGAAAGAAGCGCGCGCGCGCGTCGCCGGGTTTGAGCGCGACCGCCGAGCGGAAGGCGCGCGCGGCGGCCGGCGCATCGCCCGCGCCGTAGAGCGCGCGACCCAGCGTGAACTGCGCGTCGAAACTTTCGGGCGCGAGCGCAGCCGCCTCGCGCGCGGATTTCAACGCGCCCGCGTCGTCGCCGCGCACGGCGATTGTGACGGCGAGCAGGACGAGCGCGTCGGCTGTTCGGGCGTTGAAAGAACGCACGTCGGCGACTTGAGCGTGCGCGCCTGCGACTGCCGCGGCAGCCCGCGCCGCCTCGACCGCGCGGCGCGCGAGCGGCTCGGCGTCAGCCGCGCGACCGGCGTCGAAGGTGGCGAGCGCCGCGCCGTAGAGCGCCGAAGGATCGCGGGGCCTACGCGCGGCGAGCGCGCCGAACAATTCGGCAGACTCGTCGTAACGACCTTCGTTGAAAAGTGCGTAGCCGAGCGCGAGCGCCTGAGCGTAGGCGTCGTCGGCTGGCGGCGCGCGACGCACCTGCTCGACTACTTGAGCGACGCGCGCCGGGGGAGTTGACTGCTGCGCCGCGACGCGCCCGACCGCGCAGACGAAAGGCGCGAGGAGCGCGAAGGCGGCGGCGGGGGCCGCGGCGAGTGCCGCCTGCCCGAGTCGCTTGACCCGCGCGAGTGCGCTCATCAACGAACCTTCCTGGCAAGAGCGTCGCGCCGCGGGAAGCCGCGGCGCGGGAGAGACGCCTTGCGCGTTCGGGAGTCGCGGGAGAGACCTTGCCACAAGTTAGCGCCTCGTCGCGTCAAACTCAAGCGCGACGTGCGCGCGCCCCGGACAGTAGAAAGGCGGGCGTCCAATTGAGAACGCCCGCCGCCTAGGTTCCGCCGTTCAAAGCCGCTGGCTCCGGGGGCCGCCTGCTAGAAGAGCAGTCGCATCCCGAACTCTAGTTGGCGGCGTCGCTGCTCGGCGGTGTCGATGCCGAACTGAGCGCTGTTCAGGTCGTTGACCGGGCGGAAGCCGTTCACGTGGTTGAACAGGTTGTAGGCTTGCGCGCGGAGTTGGATGTTGAAGGTCTCAGTGACGTGGAGGTTCTTGAAGAGCGACGCGTTGACGAATGTCTGCCGCGCGCCGCGGAAGATGTTGCGTCCCGTGTTGCCGAACTTCGGATCGCCGAACTGCGCGTTGAGCGCGCTGCCGGGGAAGACCGAGGTCGCCGGCGAGCAGAGGATCAAGCCCTGGAAGGTCTTGCAGCCGGAGCGAGCCGTGCTTGAGATGTCAACGCGCTGACCGTTCGAGAAGATGGAGAAGGGCGGGCCGCTCTGGACGGTGATGTCGGTGTTCAACTGCCAGCCGCCGACGACGAGATCGGCGCCGTGCGAGACGCCGCCCGCGTAGCGGCGACCGCGTCCGACGGGCAGGTCCCACACGCTCGCGAAGGTGAAGCGGTGGCGCACGTCGAAGTCGGCGTTGGCTTTGTCGAGTTCGGGCCGGAACGGGTTGGCGAAGCCGCAACTACTCGGGCCCTGCCCGCCCGTGCAGAAGCCGCCGGGCGAGTTGTCGAGGGCGTGCGCCCAGACGTAGGTCGCGAGCATTGAGAGTCCCTGCGAGTAACGTCGCTCCAGTTTCGACTGGAAGCCGTCGTACCAGGACTTGCCCGTGTACTGGATGTTCTGGACGGTGCTATGCGTCAACACCTGTCGTGAGCCGGGGAAGCCCGCGCCGTTGGTGCCGAGGTTGGTGATGAGGAGCAGGTCGCGCCCACGGTTGCCGACGTAGCCGACCTCTGCCAGCCATTTCGGACGGAACTCCCACTGAACCGTCAGATTGTATTGATGGAACATCTCGTTGCGGATGTTCGGATCGACGCGGACGAGGTTGGCGCCCGCCGGAGCCGTGAACGAAGCTCCGGGCGCGACGCTGACGGTGGACGCGGGGAACGGGATGCCCGTGTTGAGGTTGAAAAAGCGCGGGAGTTGCGGGCAAGCCGGCGTCCCGTACTGCGCCAGACTACACGAGTAGCTCGCGCCGCTCGGCGGGTTCGACGAGAGGATGCCCGGAATGCCCGGCGTGTCGGTGGCGTACTTGATGGCGTAGCCGCCGCGCAGCACCACCGTCCGGTCTTTCTTAAAGCCGCTCCACGCGAAGCCGGCTGAGGGCCCGAAGTTGTTGCGGTCGCTTTTGACGAGGTCGCGTCCGCCCGGCGCGCCGTCACCGGCACGCGTCAGCGTGTCGGTGGCGGGGTTGTAGTTCGACTGCGCGTCGAAGCGCTCGGTCGGCTGCGTGAACATATCCCAGCGCAAGCCGAGGTTGAGCGTCAGCGTGGGGCTCACCTTCCAGTCGTCCTGACCGAAGAAGGCGAGCTCCTTGTTGGAAAGGAACGGCGGGGTGCCCGGGGTGCCGCGGCTGACGAAAGCCGGGTCATAGCCCAAGAGCATGTTGGCTGCGCCGGAGCCTGAGTCCTGCGGCCCGACGGGGATGCCGGAGAAGTTGCCGGAGAGGAAGCCGCCCGCGCCCGTGCCATACTGGTACTGTCCCTTGATGGCGCCCGCGCGGCCCGCGTCGAAGTTTGCGTTCTGCCGGAGTCTCAGGTCGCCGCCGAACTTGAAGGTGTTGGTGCCGCGCACCCAGGTCACCGCGTCGGCGAAGCTCCAGTTGTTCGACTTGAGGTAGAAGGGGCCGCCGTCGCCGATGAACTCGAGCTGGTTCTGGCGTCCGCCCTGGAAAGGCTCCTCGACGCCGAGCAAGATCGAGCCGGTGCATTCGCCGCAGATGTTCGCGCCGGGGATGCCGAGTTGCGAAGAGATGTTCGGACTGAAGCCGAGCGCGCCGCCGACGCCCGTGTTGAAGATGCCGACCTCGACGCGCGTGACGCCGGCGCGCGCGTCGTTGATGACGGTGGGCGAGAAAGTATGCGTCTCGCCGAGACGGACGCCGCGCGAGTTGCCGAACTCGTTGCCCGCGCCAAAGCCCGAAGGCAGGTCGTTGCCGGTGGGCGACGAGCCGAGGGGAAAGTTGTTGTCGCGCGCGCGCGCGCTGTTGTCGCGACTGTAGGCGAAGAAGAGCGTGTTAGCCTGATTGATGTTGTGATCTATCCTCACGCCGAAGCCGTTGCGGTCGTAGTGCTCCTTGCGGTTGGTCGCGTAGTTGTCGAAGATGCGACCCGTGACGTTGGGGAGCGGGTAAGCCTGGAGCAGGTTCAGCGCGGCTTGCGAGAGCGGCTGGCCGCAGTTGCGGATGTCGTTGTTGAGGGCTGGAAGGGCGTTGGCGCAGAAGACCGTGCCGCGCGGCGCGACGACGGGGCCGCGGATGGTGTTATAGGTGTTCGTCGTGCCGGGCTGGAGCAGCTCGCCGAAGTCGCCGACTCTCATGCGGGCGGTCGGGACGCTGACGAAGCCGAAGTCGCCGGTCGTCGAGGGCGTCGCGTTGCGCTGCCCCTCGTAATAGACGAAGAAGAAGGTGCGGTTCTTGCCGCTCCAGAGCGGCGAGCCGCCTTCGCCGAAGCGCGGCAGCCAGACGTGGCCGCCGACGGTGCCGCCGAACTGGTGCGTGTTGCGATTCGGCAGCGCATTCAGGTTCCGCTTGTCGCTGCGGCTGAGCGCGCTCATTACGCGCCCTTGATAGAACTCGTAGAGCGAGCCGTGATAGTTGTTGCCGCCCGAGCGCGTGGTCGTGCTGATGATGCCGCCGCCCGCGCGACCCGCCTCGGCGGGCGCGACGCTCGTCTCGATCTTGAACTCGGCGATGGCGTCCGGCGGCGGGTAGATGGCGATCTGCCCGAACTGCCCCTCGTTGTTGTCAACGCCGTCGAGCGTGAAGTTGTTGTTGGTCGGGCGCGCGCCGTTGACGACGAGGACGGAACCGCCCGACTCGCGGAAGCGCGTGGACTCGGTCGAGCCGCCCGAGGCGATGACGCCGCCGGGCGCGCCGCCCGACTCGAAGTTGCCGCCGCCGCCGATGGTGCTCACGAAGGGGCGCGTGACGCCCGGCGAGAGCGTGGCGAGCAGCGTGAAGTTGCGCTGCGGGATGGGCAGGTCGGTGACTTCCCTGCCCGTGATCAGATCGCCGCGCACGCTCGACTCGGTCTCGACGAGCGGCGCGGCTGCCGTCACGGTGACGACGCCGCCGCTGACCGCGCCCGCGTTGAGCGTGACGTTGACGGCTTGGCGCGAACTGGTGTCGAGCTTGACCTGTTCGACGACCGACTGACTGAAGCCCTGCGCGTCCACGGTGATCTTGTAAACGCCGGGATCGAGCGCCGGGATCGTGTAGGTGCCCTCGTCGCCGGTCGTCGCGTCGCGCGTCTCGCCCGTGGCGACGTTGGTCGCTGTCACCTTCGCGTCTTTGACGACCGCGCCGTTGGCGTCGGTGACGGTTCCGACGATAGTGCCCTTATTACTCTGGGCGAGTGACGCAACTGCACATGCCGCCACGAACACGAGCGCAACTACCAGTCTTGAGAACTTCATGGCTCTCCTTAGCTCTACTGCCGGGTAACTATCTCCGATGCGCAAACACGTCGGACGCGTGTCCGGACTTGCTCTGAAAGGGGCCCCTTTGTACCGGCTGGGAACTTCGTCCGGGCGATCACTAAAGATTCAGCTTGAACCGCGCCGCGCCCGAATCTTTCTCACAGGAATTAGTGCAAATTCAGTGTCAGACTGAATGAAGCAGATTTAATAGAGAAATTAAAGACCTGTCAAGAATTATTCTCCCCGGGGCGTCGCCCGTCTCCGCGTAGCTGTCAGGCGGGTGACAGACCGCCCCCCCTCGTTCGCGACTACCGCAACACACCCCGAAAGATGCGATAGCCCCAGGCGTCGAGCGCGAGCGCGGGCGGCGCGACGATGCGTTGCCGCGCCTCCCGCTCAGGCGCGGGCGCGTCGGGCGGCAGAGGCGCGCCGACGTCGGGCGTCACGTCGGTGTACGCGCCGCCCGGCGCCGCGACGAAGCCGACGAAGGGCCGGTTCGACAAGTTGATCGCCACCAACATCTCTTCGTCGCCCGCGCGCCGCAGGTACGTGACGACGCGCGCCTCATCTGAATTCTTCAGCCACTCGACCGGGCCGCGCCGCAGCGCCTCGCTGCCTTTTCTGAGCGCGATGAGTTGCCGGTAGAAGCGCGGGAACTCCGGGCGGCGCTCGGCGATCTGCCAGAGGATCGGAATCCGCTCGAAGAGCGCGGGCGCGCCCGACTCGGCGGTGTCGCCC
>JAIVGV010000448.1 GCA_020201365.1 Acidobacteriota bacterium | reverse complement strand
CGCCAGCGCGACGAGCGCGAGCAGCACGATCCAGACCATGCTCCCGACGAAGATCGAGCCCGCGATCCACAGGTTCGACCAGAGCCAGCCGACCCCTTCGAGCGAGACCTGGAAGAAGAAGAGGAGCAAGCCCGGCACCCACGTCACGAGCGAGAGCAGGATGACGACGACGCTCATCTTGCCCAGGACGTATTCGGCGCGCGAGAACGGGCGGCACAGGTAGAGCGGCAGCGCGTTGTTCGAGAGATCGCGCGAGATGAGCGGCGGTCCGATCAGGATGTTCAGGAAGAACGCGAGCCCGCACTGGAACGAGACGAAGAAGTGGAAGAACGAGGCGTTGATCGGGACGAGCTCGCGCACGTCGCCGATCTTCAGGAGCGCGAGCGCGTTGACGTTGTGGTGCAGGTAGATGATGCACGCCGCCACGAGCGGGTAGATGAAGCACGCCGCGAAGAACGCGACGAAGAGCTTCGAGCGGAAGACCTGCTGGTAGGCGTAGCGCGGGATGACGAGGAAGCGCGACCAGTCCGGCGTGAGCCTCCCCACGTACTGCCGGTAGCTATGCTCGTAAACCGCCATTGCCGTCGCCTCCCTTCGCCGCGCCGTTCTGCGCCCTGCCCAACGCGGCGCGCGCCGCGCCCTCGTCGCCTTCCATCGCCTTCAGGAAGATGTCTTCGAGCGAGTCGCGCTTGTAGTTCAGGCGGCGGATCTGCACGTTGCGCTCGTTCGCCAGCCTGTAGAGGTCTGCGATCTCGACGCCCTCCTGCATCACGAGCTTGATACGCCGCTCGCCCGCGAGCGCGTACTCGCAGCCGAGGTGCCCGACGGCTTCCGCGAACGCCGCGCGGTCGCCGCCGCGCGTCTCCAGCTCGATGAACTTGCGGTTCGCCTTGCGCTCCGCTTCCAAGTTGCAGTTCGCGGCGATCCAGCCGTCCTTCAAAACCAGAATCTCGTCGCAGCACTCCTCCACGTCGCGCAGCAGGTGCGACGAGAGCATGATGCGCGCGCGACCCGTGTCGCGGATTTCGCGTATCAGATTGATCATGCGCTGGCGCGTCGGCGGATCGAGACCGTTGGTCGGCTCGTCGAGGATGATCAGTTTGGGTCCGTGGACGATCGCCTGCGCGAGCTTGGCGAGCTGCTTCATGCCGAGCGAGTAGGTGTCCACGTTGCGGTAGCGCGCCTCGCCTAAGCCCACATAAAAGAGCGCTTCGTGCGCGCGCTCTAGCGCCGCTTCCGAAGGGATGCCCGACAGCTCCGCCATCAGGCGGACGAGGTGGACGCACGACATCTTGGCGATGAACGAGTCGCGCTCCGGCATGTAGCCGACCTGCGCGCGCACGCGCTTCGCGCTGTGCGTGATGTCTTCGCCGAGGATGCGCGCCGTGCCGGAGGACGGGGGGTGGAAGCCGAGCAGCGTGTGGATGAGCGTCGTTTTACCAGCGCCGTTCGGACCCAAGAGACCGATGGCGCGACCCGAAAGAGCGCCGCGCAGGTCTTTGAGGATTTGGCGCTTGCCGAAGGTGACGCCGAGTCCGTCGAGTTCGATTACGGGTGTCATGATCGTTTCAGCCGCGCGGTCGTCCGCCGCCCGTGAATTAATGTTGACTAGTCAGGCGCGCGTGCGCGCGAGCTTGGCGCTCTCGCTCCAGACGAAGCCGAGACCGAAGGTCAAGCCGGCGAGGAGCGCGGCGAGCGCGAAGGTGCGCGCCTCCTCTGCGACCATCGTCCTGCCCGCGACGTAGGCGAGCGCGAGAAACGCGGGCGCGTTGAGCGCGAGCCCCGCCGCGAGCGGGAACACGGCGGCGGGCTTCACGCCCGCGAGACGCCGCTTGAGCAGCCACAGCCCCGGCAGGTAAAAGAGCGCGATCATCAGAACCGTCAACGCGAGCGACGCCGTGCCGAAGCCGAAGATGTCGGCGCGACTCGGAGTCTCGCCCGCCGCGTAGAGCGACGCGACGATACACGCGAGAGCCGCGAGCCAGGAACACAGTGCTGCGAGCGCGAGTTTCATCGTCACGTACCTACGTAGTCAAGTGAACGACGCGGGCGGTCTTTAAGTTCGCGTCAAGATCGGGAGCGCGACGACGCAACGCGAGATCGCGACGGCAACGATTCGCGCTCGCGCCGTCAGTTGCGCGCGACGGGCGGCGGCGCGTCCGTCCGGTTAGTCTGCCCGTCGCCGTCTCGCTTTTCGGGCGCGGGCGCGGGCGTGCGATTTTCGAGTAGCCGCGCGACCTCGGGGCACTTCTTTTCGGTGATGTAGAACACCGTGTGATCGACGACGCTGCGGCTGAGTTTGAGGTCGGGCGCGGCTTTCAAGAGCAGCCGGACGGTCTCGACCGGGCACGGGTGCGCCGCGGCGCGATCAATGTCGGAGAGCCTGCCGAGCGAGCCGCCCGCGACGGCGAACGAGAGCGCGTTGAAGCCGTCGTACTCGGCGCGCGGGTCTGCGCCGTGCTCCAACAAGAACTTCACCATCTCCGACTCGTCGAACTTCGCCGCGTACATGAGCGGCGTCAAGCCGTCCTCGCTCTTCCGCCCGTTGCAACCGCCCGCGCGCGCGTTCACGTCCGCGCCGCGCTCGACGAGCAGGCGCGCCGCGTCGTCCTGGTACTTGTGCATCGCGTTGATGACGGGCGTCCAGCCCCAAGAGTTGCAGTCGCGCGCGTTCGGGTCGGCTTTGGCGTCGAGGAGCCGCTTGATGGTGTCCGTGTCGCCTGAGCGCGCGGCGTAGGCGAGCGGCGTGTAGCCTTCGGCGTCGCGCGCGTTCACGTCGGCGCCCTGCGCGATCAGATTCTGGACGGACGCTGCGTCGCCCGACTGCGCGGCGCGCGCGAGCGGTGTGCTCGGGGGTCGCTCGCGTCGGAGATAGCTGACGACCGCGACGCCGAGCGCGAAGGCGACGAACAGGGCGGCGGCGATGATGAGCAGGCGTTTCACGACGGCTCACCGAACCTTCGTCTGTCTCCCGGGCGGCGATCAGATCGCCTCCGAGTCTTGTTCTCTTTGCGCCTCCAGCGCCCCCGCGTGGGAGACCCAATCTCACGCGGGGGCGCTGGAGGCGCAAGGGGGAAGAGCGGGTGGGCGGCTTACTGCTTCGGCGCGTGCTTCTCTTCCGCCGCCCTCGCCTTCTCCTGCGCCTCGCGCGTCTTCGCGTCGCTCTCGCGGAGCTTGGCGTCAGCAGCCTTCGCATGATCTTCGGGCGTCTTGCCGCTCATCGCCTGCATGAGAATGTTCTGCATGGCGAAGGAGTTCGGGAGACCGAGGATGCTCGAAGGTCCGAGACCGAAGGGGCCGCCCTCGGTGTTCGCCGCGATCGTGATGCGGTCGCCCTGCGCGTAGGCGTAGGCGAGCGTGGGCGGCGCGTCCGAGGCGAAGGCGGCGAGCGCCTTGCGCTGCTCTTCGGGCAGCTTGTCCGCGACGCCGGAGTTGGCGAGCGGCTGCACGAGCGACGCGAGGTCGTGGTAGAAGATCGCCGAGAAGTTCGTCTTGTTGTCGTCCGGCAGAGCCGAGATGAACCGCTGCGACTTCAGCAGGGTCGTGCCCGACTCGCGGTACTGAAGCGCGAGCTGCAACATCGCCTTCGTCGGCGCGACGATCAGGTAGCCGTTCGAGTAGGTGTAGTTGACCTCGAAGCCGAAATCAACCGAGCGCAGCTTGTAGAAGGTCTGCCCGCCGTCGGTCGTGTTCTCCCAGACGAGCCCTTTCTGACCGTGCTGCGCGGCGAAGCCGTTGAGCTTGTCCACGGCGCGCTCGAAGGTGTTCTGCAGCTTCGGCTGGTCGTAAACTTCGAGGATCATCTTCCACGAAGGCGTCGGCAGGAGCGGTCCGTCAATCGCGAAGGCGTACTCGCCGCCCAAGGGGGCTGCGAAGTCGCGCTTGATGTCGAAGCCCTGCTGCTCTTCGAGGTCGCGCAGTTGCTTGCGCGCGTCGGGCGCGACCGTCTCCATGAAGCCGAAGAGATCGTCAACTAAGAGCGCGGGCTCTTTGACGACGAAGGCGGTCGCCACGTTCGCGTTCGGCGCGACGAACTCGAGCGCGCCCATCGGACCCGGCTGAGCGAGCCACGAGGCGATCCCGCGGCGCTGCTCGTTGAACGTCAGCACGGCGCGGCTC
>JAIVGV010000447.1 GCA_020201365.1 Acidobacteriota bacterium | reverse complement strand
CGTGGCGGTAGCTCTGCTCGCTAACACGGTCGCCACCGGCGCGGCGCTCGTCCTCGTCCTCTACGGCGTCATCCCGACGCTGCAACCGGTGAACTTCGGCAGAGTGTACGCGGCTTACGGCGGTGTCTTCATCGCGCTTTCGCTCCTCTGGGGGTGGAAGGTGGACAGAGTAGCTCCCGACCGTGCCGACATCATCGGCGGTCTGATCGCGCTCTTGGGCGTTACGGTCATCATGTACTGGCCGCGCCGTTAATCAGGCCAAACATTTTTGTCCGTGTAGACTCTACTACCCAACAGTGAAAATAACTCGATACCCGAATCGCGCATTCAGTTTTCCCCGGGGAGAATCGTGATAGAATCGTCGGCAAAAGGGACAACTTGTGTCGGTTTGAAATTTCGAGACAGTAGTTTGCACGGGCGAGTCCGCTTCGGGGCCGCGGAGGGAGATGATGCCGGAGACCGTGTCGAGAGAAGAGTTGAAGGCGAAGATGGATCGGGGCGAGGCGTTCACGCTGGTCGAGACGCTGCCCGAGGTGGCTTACCAGCACGCGCACCTGCCGGGCGCGATCAACCTGCCGCCCGACCGTGTCAGAGAGATGGCTCCTCGGCTGCTGCCGGACAAGGGCGCGGAGATAGTTGTCTATTGTTCCAGCCCGACGTGACACGCCTCCGAGAACGCCGCCCGTGAACTGGCGGCGATGGGGTACACGAAGGTTAGAGATTACGCCGAAGGCAAGTCGGACTGGATCGGGGCGGGGCTGCCCACCGAGAGCGAACACAAACACTGAAGATGATGGAGGCGTGCCGGGTCGTATGTGCCCGGCACGCCTTCGTCTTTCGGAAAAATGACGGTCACAACCAGGGAGGTAGTAATCATGGAGGCGACCAGAGTCACGGTCGAGGAAATTAAGGAACGGATGAGCAGGGGCGAGCAGTTCACTTTCGTTGACACGCGCAACCCGCAGGCTTGGGGCGAGGCCGACACAAAGCTGCCGGGTGCCGTGCGCGTGCCCGCCGACGAGGTTGACCAACACCTCTCGGAGATACCGCGCGACCGCGCCGTCATCACCTACTGCACTTGACCGCACGAAGGGTCGAGCGCCAGTGTGGCGCTCCAACTGCTTGAGAAGGGCTGGAAGAATGTTCACCCGCTCTACGGCGGGTTCGACGCGTGGGCTGAGGCGGGGCTGCCGGTCGATCCTAAGTGAAAGGTACTCACGGTCTCCGCGTATAGAATGCAAAGTGACAGCATGAGCGAATGGCGCGACTCCGCGCCGTATTGGGGAAAGCACGCCCCGACCATCCGCGTGATGTTCGCGCCCGTAACCCGCGCGCTCATCGAAGACGCGGGCGTCCGCGAAGGTCAGACCGTGCTCGACGTGGCGGGCGGCCCCGGCGAGCCGTCGCTCACGATTGCCGAGGCGGTCGGGCCTTCGGGCTCGGTCACTTGCACGGACGCCGTCGCGGAAATGGTCAGCGCGGCGGGGGGCGAGGCGCGTCGGCGCGGGCTGTCGAACGTCCGGTTTCGCCGGTGCGAGGCCGGGCGTCTCCCGTTCGACGCCGACTCGTTCGACGCGGCGGTGTGCCGGTTCGGGGCGATGTTCTTCCCAGACCCTTCGGAGGCGCTGCGCGACATGTTGCGCGTCACGCGACCGGGCGGCGCGGTGTCGCTCGCCGTCTGGCACCGTAGCGACCTCAACCCGTATTCCTACACCATCAGCCGGGTCACTTCGCGCTTTGTCGAAACGCCTCCCGCCGAACCGGGTGCGCCCGGCGCCTTCCGCTTCGCCGAGCCGGGCGTGCTCGCCCGCTTACTCGAAGAGGCGGGGGCGGCGGACGTGCGCGAGCGGCTGCTCAAATTCCACATCGAAGCGCCGATCACGCCCGCGGAGTTCTGGGCGATGCGCTCCGAGACTTCCGGCACGCTCCGGGAGAAGCTGACGGGACTCTCCGCGGAGGAAAGAGTCGAGGTGGCGCAAGAAGTGGCAGAGTCCGTGCGTGAATTCTTCCCGAACGACCGGATGAGCTTCCCCGCGCAAGTGATCATCGTGACGGGGAAGAAACCGATCTAGCCTGCCGGCGTGGCTAGGGCTTTCCGACATCGCGCAATTCACCGCGCCGCCCCCGCCGCGAGCGATAGGTTCATAGCGCATAGCGAAGCCGTCAGTTTCAACGCAGAAGGGGCGGAGGATGCAAAGAGTCGTAACTATTCTCGCGCTCGTCCTCGCGTTCGGCGTCGCGTCGTGCAGCCGCCCGCAGCAAGGCTCGACGGTCGTCCTCATCGTGCGGCACGCGGAGAAGGCGTCGGACGCCGAAGACAGCCCGCTCAGCGATGCCGGCACGCAGCGCGCACAGGCGCTCGCCGGCGTGGCCGCTGACGCCGGGGTGAGCGCCATCTACACCACGCAGTTCAGGCGTAACCGCGACACCGCGCAGCCGCTCGCCGCACGCACCGGTGTCGCCGTCACCGAGATGCCGGTAGATTTACAGAACCCCGGCGACTACGGGCAGAGGTTAGCCCGCGACATCATCGAGAAGCACCGGGGGCAGACCGTGGCAGTCGTCGCGCACGGCAACACCGTAGTTTCAATCGTCGAGGGGTTAATGGGGCAGTCGGTCGCGCTCGGCGACGTGCAGTACGGCGACTTGCTGATAGTTACCGTGCCGCCGACGGGGGCGGCCGGGCTGGTTAAGGCGCAGTACGGCGCAGGCGCGGCGGGTGGCAGCATGATGAAGAAGTAGCCCGCCCGAAGCAACCGCCGACAATTAGAGCGCGGGATGAGCCGAGTCGCCGCGGTGCGTCACAAAGGCCGTTTCCTTGGGGAAAAATCGGTGGTGAAGAGTGGCGTCAACAGAATCGGCGCGCCCCTGCTCGTTGGCGCGGTACTCATTCTGTCGGGTTGTGCGGCGCCGCGCTCGAACCGCCCGCTGTTGAGCGCCCCTCCCAGCGCCGCCGCCGATAACGACATCTACACCACGGACAACGCGGGGCGAGTTCACGCGCTCCGACCGGACGGGACTGAGCAGTGGGTGTTATCCCTCCCCGACGAGATCGCGCGTCTCGACGCCGCGGCTTCGCGCGACATCCGCGTCGATTACCTGGCGGCGCGTTCGGGCGGCAAACTGTTCGGTCTCGCGACGCAGGAGACGGGGCGCAAAGCCGGCGACACGATCCTCTTCGCGCTCGACGGAAACCATCTGATCTGGGAGGAGGACGTACCCTTCCCGGAACAGAACGGCGGGCCCGTCGCCGTCGGCACGACCGCCGTGTACGAAGCCGGAGATGACGGCGTGCTCTATGCGTTCTCCCGCTCCGACGGCCATCAGCTTTGGAAGTATCAGGTCAGCCGGGGCGCGCTCGGCTCTCCCACCGTCGGCGCCGACGGGACCGTGTACGTCACGGGTCCCCGCCATAACCTGCACGCCGTCGCGCCGGACGGCACCGAGCGCTGGGTGAACGAGACTCAGAAATGAAGGGCGATCAGCCGGGACCCAAAGTCGCGTGGGTGGGCGTAACTAGCCGAACTCAACGCCGTGGTGTTATAGTCCGGCTACCGGATCAGCCACTTTCAGCCGTCGCAGTCGGCTGGCTTTATGCGTAAGCGTTCTCTATTCGCCGGCACGCTTCTTATCGCGCTCATGTTGAGCGCGTGGGGCACCGTGCTGGCCGCCGCCCTCTGCCCGCACATGCAGCGGGATCACGCCTGCTGCCATGCGCAGGTCGCACAAGACCACGCCGCGCACGAGATGACGGGCGACATGCAGATGACGCCCGATGTCGAATCCGCTCAGGGCGCGGAGGTCACAGCCTCCGACAAACCCATCGAAGGGTGCGACCATTGCATGGGTCGCGCTTCCCAATCGCCCCTGACAGTCACGCTGCGGGAGGCTGATCGGACTAACCCCGGCTCCGATTGTGCAGCGCCCGTCGTCGCATCAGGGTCTTGCGACTTAGCACTCCCCTTCACGGCTCAACTTCCTTCGAGAGAACACAGTCCGCCAGAGGCGTCAGTCCACCGGCACGTCCTCATCAGCGTCTTCCGCATTTAACTCCTACCGAACACGCCTCGGCTTTTGCGAAAAGGCTCGGGCGCGCACGCGTGTCTCTAATTCACGTCAACCGAAATAGTCCGG
>JAIVGV010000446.1 GCA_020201365.1 Acidobacteriota bacterium | reverse complement strand
CGTCCGTGATGCTGCGCTGGCTCAAGGAGCGATACCAGTGCGAGGTCGTCTGCTACTGCGCGGACGTGGGGCAGGGCGAGGAACTCGCGGGGCTCGAAGAGAAGGCGCGGCGGACGGGCGCGTCGAAGCTCTACGTCGAGGACTTGCGCGAGGAGTTCGTGCGCGATTACGTCTGGGCGGCGGTCAAGGCGAACGCGGTTTACGAGGGCGTCTATCTGCTCGGCACTTCTCTGGCGCGACCCGTGATCGCCAAAAGGCAGATCGAGATCGCGCGGCGCGAGCAGGCGGACGCCGTGGCGCACGGCGCGACGGGCAAGGGCAACGATCAAGTCAGGTTCGAGCTGACCTATTACGCGCTCGAACCCGAGATCAAGGTCGTCGCGCCTTGGCGCGAGTGGGAGTTCAAGGGGCGAAGCGACTTGATCGCCTACGCGCGCGAGCACGAGATTCCGGTGACGGCGACCGCCGAGAAGCCCTACTCGACCGACCGCAACCTGATGCACGTCTCCTACGAGGGCGGCATCCTCGAAGACCCTTGGGCTGAGCCGCCCGCGGACATTTTTCAGATGACGAAATCGCCGGAGGAAGCGAAGTCGGAGCCCGAGTACGTCGTCGTCGGCTTCGAGCGGGGCGAGCCCGTGAGTGTGAACGGCGAGCGGCTCTCGCCGGTCGCGCTGCTCACGGAGCTGAACCGCCTCGGCGGCGAGCACGGCATCGGGCGCGTTGATCTCGTCGAGAATCGTTTCGTCGGGATGAAGTCGCGCGGCGTCTATGAGACGCCGGGCGTGACGATCCTGCAAGCCGCTCACCGCGCCGTCGAATCGCTCACGCTGGATCGCGAAGTCGTCCGCCTGCGCGACGCTTTGAGTCTGAAGTTCGCGGAGAGCGTTTACTACGGCTTCTGGTTCGCGCCGGAGTCCGACTTGATGCGGCGGACGATTGACGAGACGCAGGACGGCGTGACGGGCGAGGCGCGCCTGAAACTCTATCGCGGAAGCTGCACGGTCGTCGGGCGGCGCGCGCCGCGCTCGCTCTACAGCGAGCGGCTGGCGACGTTCGAGGCGGACACCGTGTACAACCAGCGCGACGCGGAGGGCTTCATCAGGCTCAACGCGCTGCGGCTGCGCTCGCGCGCGCAACTCGATCGCCAAACGTGAGGCGCGAGCCGTCAAAGGTTGACGAGAGCTGCGCTGATCAGGCGTCGGCTTCAGGGGCTCGGCACAGGGGATCAAGATTTCGCAGAGAAGGATGACAAAGGGATGACGAACGTCGCGGAAAAGATCGAGCGCGTGCCGCTCTCAGTCGTCGAGGCTGACAAGATCGGCTCGGTCACGTCGAACCTTGCGCTGCCGCGCACGCTGGCGGTGACGGGCGCGCGGACTGAGGTGCGTCGCGGCGACGTCGTGGCGGTGCGCGCGCTCACCGACAGCGCGACGTACAACCAGTTGGAGCTGCCGACCGGGCGGCTCGCGAAGATCAACCCGGGCGACGTGCTGGTGTGTGCGCTGGGGAGCAGGCGCGCGCTCAAAGGCTTCGTCGGCGACGTTCCCGCGTCGGTCGCGGCGGGCGACGAGTTGCACCTGCTGAACATGGGCGGCGTCGTCGGCTTGTGCACGGGTCATCATTCTTCTTTGAGCGAGGCGATCAAGGTCGAGGTCTTGGGGCTCGTGTGCGGCGAGTCGGGTGGCGCGCGCAACATCGGGGACGGCGCGCTTGAGCCGCGCGGGAGCCTGGGCGAGAGCGCGCCGCTCGTCGTCGTCGCGGGCGCGTGCATGAATTCGGGGAAGACTTTCGCGGCGACGGAGCTGATCCGGCGGGCGACGCACGAGGGCTTGCGCGTGGCGGCGGCGAAGCTGTCGGGCGTGGCTTGCCTGCGCGACACTCTGAACATGGCGGATCACGGCGCGTGCGCGACGGCGAGTTTCCTCGACGCGGGGCTGCCCTCGACGGTCGGCGTCGGCGATCTCGCGCCCGTCGCGAAGGCGATCATCGGGCGGCTGAACGAGTCCGCGCCCGATCTGATCGTCATCGAATTAGGTGATGGAATACTGGGCGGCTACTCGGTCGAGTCCGTGTTCGATGACGTAGAGCTGCGCGCGGCGACCGCCGCGCTCGTCTATTGCGCGTCGGACTACGTGGGCGCGTGGGGCGGCTGCGAGTGGTTCGCGCGGCGCGGGCTCGCCGTCGATCTCGTCGCCGGATCGGTGACGGACTCGCGCATGGGCGAGGAGTACGTCGAGCGCGAGTTCAATGTCGCCGCCGGGAACGCGCGTCGCGACGGGGCGCGGCTCTTCCAGATCGTGCGGGCGAAACTGCACGCGCGGGTTTTGGTCTGAAGATGGAAAAGATCAGGATCGGAATTTTCGGCGGATCGGGCTACGGCGGCTCGGAGCTTCTGCGCATCCTGCTCGCGCACCCGCAGGCGCAAGTTTCGCTCGTGACGGCGCACGAGCACGCGGGCAAAGCGGTCGGCGAGGTGCACAGGAATCTGTACGGGCTGACCGATCTCAAGTTCGTCTCCGCGCCGGACGAGCTCGCGGCGAGCGTCGAAGGCTTCGATTGCGTCTTCTTCGCGCTGCCGCACGGTCAGGCGTTGGAACTTGCGCCGCGCCTGCCAGCGAACGTGAAGGCGGTTGATCTCTCCGGCGACTTCCGTCTGGGCGACGCGCAGGAGTTTTTACAGCACTACGGGCGCGAGCACACGGCGACCGAACTGCAACGCGAATTCGTTTACGGTCTGACGGAGACGAACCGCGAGGCGATCCGGCGCGCGCGGCTCGTCGCGAACCCCGGCTGCTTCGCGACGGCGACGCTCTTGGGTCTCGCGCCGCTCGTCGCCGAAGGCTCTTTGAGCGGGCGCGTGATCGTTGACGCGAAGACGGGCTCGTCCGGCTCCGGCGCGAAGGCCGCGGCGAACACGCACCACCCGCAGCGCAGCAACTCCTTCTACGCCTACAAGCCCTTCACGCACCAGCACGTCCCCGAAATCGAGCAGGAGCTAAGGCGCGTCGGCGACTGGACGAGCGAGCTCGTCTTCATGACTCACTCGCTGCCGGTCGCGCGCGGCATCTTCGCGTCGATCTACGCGGAGACGAAGGATGAGATCGCGGCGGAACGCGCGCGCGAGTTGTTCGCGGAGTTCTACCGCGACTCGTTCTTCGTCCGTTTAGTCTCCGGCTCGCCCGACATCAACTGGGTGAAGACGACCAACTTCTGCGACATCGGCTTCGCCGCGCGCGGGCGCAGCCTCGTCGTCTTCTCGGCGATTGATAACCTCGTCAAAGGCGCGGCGGGTCAGGCGGTGCAGAACATGAACCTGATGTTCGGGCTCGAAGAGAAGACCGGGCTGCTGCTGTCGGGGACGAACCCGTGAGCGACGACGCCGGCAAGGCTTTCGCCCCCGCGCCGATCAAGCCGCCGATCTCTTTCGACGATCTGTCGAAGATCGACGTGCGCGTCGGGACGATCCTCGCGGTCGGGGACGTGGAGGGCTCGACGAAGTTGGTGCGCCTGCGCGTCAGCTTCGGAGATCACGTGCGGACGATCCTGGCGGGGATGAAGCGCGAGCGCGAGAACCCGCGCGAGATCGAGGGGCGGCAGGCGCTCTTCGTCGTCAACCTTGAGCCGAGGCTCATGGCGGGCGAAGTGTCGGAGGGGGTGCTGTTCGACGTGGGCTACGCCGACGGGCTGACGCCCGCGCTCGCCGTGACCGAAAGGGAAGTGCCCGACGGGGCGCGCGTGGGGTGATGACTGAAACGGGAACGATGACGAAAGCAGAGACGAAGAGCTTCGCGGAGATCGCCGCGCGCGAGGAGCGTTACCAGCTCGCGACCTACAAGAAGATGCCGGTCGCGGTCGCGCGCGGGCGTGGCGTGTGGGTCGAGACGGGCGAAGGCGAGCGCTTCCTCGATCTCTACGGCGGTCACGCCGTCTGCGCGACGGGGCACTGTCACCCGCACGTCGTCGAGGCGATCCGCGCACAGGCGGGCGAGGTCTTGTTCTACTCGAACCTCGTCTATTCGGAAGTGCGCGCGCGCGCGGCGGAGAAGTTGGTGGGGTGCGCGCCCGCGCCTCTGTCGAAGGCGTTCTTCTGCAACTCCGGGACGGAGGCGAACGAGAACGCGATGCGGATGGCGCGCATGAAGAC
>JAIVGV010000445.1 GCA_020201365.1 Acidobacteriota bacterium | reverse complement strand
CACGAGCCCGTCGTCGTCGAAGTCCGAGCAGATGACGCCGAGCCCGTAGTAGCCCGAGGGGTCGGAGACGCCCGCCTTCTTCGACACGTCCGTGAACGTGCCGTCGCCGTTGTTGCGGTAGAGGGCGCTGCGCGTCTTCGCGCCGGACTTGACGAGATCGACCGTCAGCGAGTTGACGAAGAAGATGTCGGGCAGCCCGTCGTTGTCGTAGTCGAAGAGCGCGACGCCGCCGCTCATGGATTCGACGATGTACTTCTTATCGGGCGAGGCGACGTGGCGGAAAGTGATGCCGGCGCGCTCCGTGATGTCCGTGAGCCGGACGGGCACGGGCGGGGCGGCGGCGGCTGAGATGGCGGCTGAAAGCTGCGCGGCGAGGAGCGCCGCGAGCCGTGCTGTCTTCGTGGGCAAGTTCGGTTCCCTCTTGCTTACGGGATCGTTTGGCTCCGCTCCTTCTCTTTCAACTGCCTGTAGAGTTCGAGCTGGCTGTCGCCCTCAGCCTTGCGCCCGGCGGCGAGGTACGCGCGACCGAGCTGGTAGTGCACGTAGGACTTGTCGGGGGCGAGTTTGGCAGCCGCTTCGAGATTCTCGACCGCCTCGCGGACGTTGCCCTGTTGGAGCAGGGCTTTGCCGAGCTCGTAGCGCGCGTCGGCGAAGTCGGGCTTGACGCCGACGACCTCGCGCATCACGCGCACGCCGCGCGCGGCGTCCTGCCGCGCCAGGAGGACGAAGCCGAGATGATACTTGGCTTGCAAGTCCGCGGGGTTCAGGGTCAACTCGCTTTCGAATTCGCGCGCCGCGTCGTCGAGCTTCCCGTCCTTGAGCTGAATGAGCCCGATGTAGTAGTGCGCGAGCGGCGCGCGCGCGTCGAGCGTGAGCGCCGCCCGCAGCTCTTCGAGCGACTTCGCCGTCTCGCCCTGTTCGTAGTAAGCCTGACCGAGGACGATGTGCAACTGCGGGCTGTTGCCGCTCGCGGCGATCATCTGTTGGATGCGCCGGCTCGCCTCCTCCGCCTTGCCCTGCTTGATGAGCGAGAGGGCGAGGGCGTAGCTGAGCCCGACGTTGTCCGGGTGCAGCGCGACGACCTCGCTGAGAACCTCCGACGCGCGCGCGTAGTTCTCCGTCACGAAGTAGCTCATGCCGAGGAGTTGCCTGGCCTGGGCGTTCGCGGGGCGCGCGGCGAGCTCGCGCTCGAGCGGCGCGAGGGCGTCCTTGAACAGCTCGGCTTTGTAGGCGGCGAGCCCCCAGTTGAAGTCAACGCCCTCGAGCCGCGGGTTCCACTTCGCGGCGGCGGCGAACTGCTCGACCGCGCCGCGAAAGTCTTGGCGCTCGGCGCGCAGCAGCCCCACGTCGTTGTGCGCGCTGGCGACGACCTGTCTGTAATACGACTCGCCGCTCGTCAATTCATCCTTCGTCTTTTTGTCGGGCGCGTTCGGTTCGGCGACGACGCCTTCGGGCGATGCCATCTCCGGGAACTTGTCGTTCCGCTCGCGCAGGTTCTCCGAAGAGAGGTACGCTTCAGCCTTCTCCTTATCCCTCGTCAGCGACTCGGATTTTAAGTCCGCCGCGATCTGTAACTCGCGCGCGCCTTCGTCCTGTCGCCCGGCTTTGAGAAGAGCCTGACCGAGACGGTAGTGCGCCGCGGCCACCTGATAATCGTTGTGGCTCAGTTCGGGGTTGAGGGCGATTGACTTCCTCAGAGCCGCGATTGCCTTGTCGTGTTGGTCGAGCGATTCGTAAGCCTGACCGAGGTGAAAGTAAGGGTCGGGGTTGTCGGGCTCGCGCCGCGAGGCTTTTTCCAGCAGGGCGATTGACGGCCCCCACTTGCGCTGGATGACGTAGATGATGCCGAGGTAGTAGTTGGCGAAAAACTCTGCGGGGTTCGAGGCGAGTTCGACCTTGAACTCTTCCGCCGCGTCGTCGAGCCGCGCCGCGCCGTCCTTCAGCAGGTAGGTCAGACCGAGGTAGTAGTGCGCGCGCGGGAAGTGCGGATCGAGCGCGACGGCGCGCTTGAACTCCTCGACGGCTTCGGGCAGAAATCCCGTCTCGCGGTAGGCGCGCCCGAAGACGATGTGGAGCTGCGGGCGGTCGCCGAGCTGCGCGAGCATCGCGGCGTAGATCTGCGCGGCGGGCGCCAGTTCCTTCTGTTTGAGGTGCGCGAGTCCGAGCGTGTAGGCGACGTCGTAATCTTGAGGGGCGAGCCGCCGCGCCGCCTCAAGTTGCGCGACCGCCTGCGCGAACTCGCCGAGCATGAACTCGGACTTGCCCGACATGTGAAGAGCGCCGACGCTGTGCGGGTCGAGGGCGAGCGCCCTGCCCGACGCTTCGAGCGCGTTGCGGTACTGCCCGGCGTCGAAGTAGGCGATGGAGAGATCGAGGAGCACCTCCCCGGACGCGGGGCTGAGGCGCGCGGCGGTCTCTAACGTCGCCACCGCCTCGGCGTACCGTCTCTCGGCGGAATAAATTTTCCCGAGCTTGCCGTAGCCTTCGGCGAGTATCGCCGCGTACTGACTCTCCGCCGCCGCGAGGTCGCCGGACCGGCGCGCGGCTTCCGCCGCTTCGTAGTGCTGCCTGATGGCGTTCTGCGGCGGCGGCTGGAAGGCGCAGAGGAGCGGGAGGAGCGACAGGAGGGTCGAACGTAAACGCATCGTTAAAGCTTCTTCGGGGGCGCGCCAAAAAAAATTCGGGCGGGGGCTGAAGTAAATCGTCTTAGCCCCCGCCCGCGGTTTCAGCCTAGGAACGTACTGTATCAGAAGTTCAGCTTGATGCCGAACTGTATCTGGCGCGGCCCGCGGTCGCTGTTGAGAACGCCGAAGGCTGAGTTCGGCGCGACGGTCACGCCCGTGCCGTTCGCGAGTCGCCCCGTGATGAACGCCGAATTGCCGAACCCGTTAAAGCTCACGTGGTTGAGCAGGTTGAAGAACTCGGCGCGGAACTGGAGGCGCGCTCGCTCGGTCAGCGAGAAGTTCTTGTTCATCGAGAAGTCCACGTTCGTCAGGCTCGGCTGCCTCACCAGCCCGCGGCTCAAGTTGCCGAACGTGCCGACCGGGGGCAGCGAGAACGCCGCCGGGTTCAGGTACTTCGTCTTGTCGGCTCCGTTCAGATAGATCGGCTGCCCCGGCACGAGGTTCGGGCGGAGCCCGCCGTTGGCGGGGTTCGCGCGCAGACCGTTGTAGTTCGGGTTCACGCTGCTAAAGACATCGAGCGGCACGCCGCCGTAGTAGGAGACGATGGTGTTAGCCTGCCACCCGCCGACGACGGCGTTCGCAAACCTGCCCCACTCCTTGAAGGACGGCATCTGATAGACGGCGTTGGCGACGAAGGTGTGGCGGCGGTCGAGGTCTGCGTCGCCGTAGTCGAGGTGGTAGTTGAACGGGTCGGTCGTGCCGGAAGTGAACGAAGTCAGCGGGACGTCCGAGAGCGCGTGCGACCAGGTGTAGGCGACCGAGTAGGAGAGCCGGTCCGTGAAGCGCCGGTTGAGCCACACCTGCAAGCCGTTGTAGTTGGAATTGCCCGTTGACTCACTCATCGTGATGGGACCCAGGTTCGGGAACCTGGTGCTCTGCGTGATGATGCTGTTCAGGTTCGGATCGTTGTTGAAGAACGCCTGCGAGACGCGGGCTCTGTTCTGCGGGATCACGTCGTTGTAGTTCACGCCGCGCCGCCAGATGTGATGCCCCTCGTTGCCGATGTAGGAGACCTCGAGCACCGTGTCCTTCATCAGCTGGCGCGAGACGGTCAGGTTCCACTGGTAGCTGTCGGGCGGGCGGAAGTTAATGTCCACCGCGTTGAAGGCTGTGTTAGGGCTGACGCCCGCGACCGCGTTCCGCAAGCCGGGGTTAATGGTGTCGAGGCTGCGGAAGGTCGGATCGTCGCTCAGGCGCGAAGCGCCGTCGCCGCCCCAGTTCGAGTTGACCGTCGTCGTCCACGGCGGGTTGCCGTTCATGCGGAGGATGTCTTCGATGACGTTGGCGCGCCCCATGAACCGCCCGAAGCCCGCGCGCAGCGCGGTCTTGCCGTCGCCGCGCACGTCCCACGCGAGCCCGACGCGGGGCTGGAAGCCCATGTTGTAGGGGTGGACGAGCGAGCGCCCGAGGCCGAGGCTGTTGGACTGATCGGCTCTGACCAGCCCGCTCAGCGGGTCGCGACCGTTATAG
>JAIVGV010000012.1 GCA_020201365.1 Acidobacteriota bacterium | reverse complement strand
CTCACGTACCTCTCCTACCCCGGCGGCGAGGCGCACAGGATCACGCGCGACGTGAACATCTACGGCGACGTGAGCGTAACGGACGACGCCAAAGCTCTCGTCACCGTCCAGTCCGATCCGTCCTCGAACGTCTGGCTCGTCCCCGTCTCTCAGCCCGCCGCCGCGAGACAGATCACTTCGGGCAAGCTCGACGGCTACTGCGGCGTCGCGTGGACGCCGGACGGGCGCGTCGTCTTCGCCTCGCGCAGGATCAGGGAGGCAGACCTCTGGGTGATGAACGCCGACGGCGGCGGGCAGAAGCAGTTCATGGACGACCCCTACACAGACCGCTTCCCCACCGTCACGCCCGACGGTCGCTACATCGTCTTCGACTCGATTGGTCGCGGCGGCGGCAACGCGCACGTCTGGCGGATGGACGCGGACGGCGGCAACCTGAAGCAGTTGACCGCGGGCGGCGCCGAGCAGGCGCCGCAACTGTCGCCCGACGGGCGGTGGGTCGTCTATCAGAGCGGGGGACCTTCGATCTGGAAAGTTTCCATTGACGGCGGCGAGCCCTCGCGCCTCACGGATAAGTACACCGGGAGACCGTCGGTCTCGCCCGACGGCAAACTCGTCGCCTGCTTCTACCGCGACGCGGCGTCCTCGCCGTTCCGCCTGGCGATCATCCCCTTCGGGGGCGGCGATCCCGTCAAAATCTTCGACACCCCCGTCCCGGTGCCTTGGTTTCTTGCGCCCCGCTGGACGCCCGACGGGCGCTCGATCCTCTACGTTGACGACCGCGGCGGCGGCGCCGCCAACGTCTGGAGCCAGCCGGTCGCCGGCGGGCAGCCCGCGCAGTTAACCAACTTCACCTCGGACTACATCTACGCCTTCGATCTCTCGCGCGACGGGCGGCAGCTCGCCCTCGCGCGCGGCTCGGTCAGCGGCGACGTGGTGGTGATGAGCGAGTCGAAATAGGCGAGCAGAACCGGCACCCGGCGCGCGTGGGTTTGAGTTCTGAAAGTAGCAGGTATAATGCGCCCGCCCTGCTTTTGAGTTCCACAGGCGGCTTCCCCTTTCATGCCCGTCGCCCCCGGCACACGACTCGGTCGCTACGAAATCATCGCCCCGATAGGCTCCGGCGGGATGGGCGAGGTCTATCGCGCGCGCGACACGCAGCTCGGTCGCGAGGTGGCGCTGAAGATTCTGCCCGCCGCCGTCTCGCAGGACGCGGATCGCCTGCGCCGCTTCGAGCTTGAGGCGCAGAGCACTTCGGAGTTGAACCACCCGAACATCCTCACGGTCTTCGACGTCGGGCAGCACGACGGCACGTCCTACATCGTCTCGGAGCTCCTCGCGGGCGAGACCTTGCGCGAGCAGTTGGACGGCGCGGCGCTCTCCGTGCGCAAGGCGACCGACTACGCGCAGCAGATCGCGCGGGGCTTGGCGGCGGCGCACGAGCGCGGCGTCGTCCACCGCGACCTCAAGCCGGAAAACATCTTCGTCACGGCGGACGGTCGGATCAAAATCCTCGACTTCGGTCTCGCCAAGCTCGTCGCGCGCGTGGACGGCGACGCGGCGCAGACCAACGTGCCGACGCGCAAGATCAACACCGATCCGGGGACGGTGATGGGCACGGTCGGCTACATGTCGCCGGAGCAGGCGGCGGGGCGCGCGGCGGATCACCGCTCCGACATCTTCTCCTTCGGCGCGGTGCTCTACGAGATGCTCGCGGGCCGGCGCGCCTTCCGCGGCGACACGGCGGTCGAGACCTTGAACGCGATCCTCAAAGAAGACCCGCAGGAGTTTTCGACGATCCCGAACCGCGCGATCCCGCCCTCGCTCGAATCGCTCGTCTGGCACTGTCTGGAGAAGAAGCCCGAGCGCCGCTTCCAGTCGGCGGGCGATCTGGCATACGCCCTCGAAGCGCTCTCCGCACACTCCTCCGGCTCGACCTCGCAGACCGTCATCGCGCCGGTGCCGGCGACGAAGGCGCGCGCGCTCAGCCGCGAGCGTCTGATCTGGATCGGAGTCTGCGCGCTGCTGCTCGTCGCGGCGGCGTGGCTCGCGCTCGCTCACCTTTCGCGCGCGCAGCCCGCCGCGCGCACAGTCCGCCTCGCGCTCGCGACGCCGGACAAGGTGACGCTCCCGTCGCGCGTCACCGTCTCGCCCGACGGCTCGCGCGTCGTCTTCATCGCCAACAGCCCCGACGGCAAGCGCCTGCTCTGGGTGCGCCCGCTCGACTCGCTCACGCCGCAGCCGCTCGCGGGCACGGAGGACGCCGCCGCGCCCTTCTGGTCGCCCGACAGTCGCTTCGTCGGCTACTTCGCCGACGGAAAGTTATTCAAGATTGACGCCGCGGGCGGTCGCCCGCAGGCGCTGTGCGACGTGGGCGAAGACAGGGGCGGCGCGTGGAGTCGCGAGGGCGTGATCCTCTTCGGCGGCTTGGAGGGACTCTACCGCGTCCCGGCGCAGGGCGGCACGCCGCAGCTCGCGACGAAGATCGATCCGAAGGAGGAGGCGCACCGCTGGCCCTACTTCCTGCCCGACGGTCGCCACTTCGTCTTCCTCGCCGACGCGAACACGACGGAAGATCACCACATCCGCGCGGGCACGCTCGACTCGCAGGAGACGCAGATTCTCTTCGGCGCGGTCTCGCGCGTCGCCTACGCGCCGCCCGGCTACCTGCTCTACGTCAGTCAGGGCGCGCTCGTCGCGCAAGCCTTCGACGCCGCCGCGTTGAAGATCGCGGGCGATCCCACAACCGTCGCCGAGCACGTCGCGGAGGTGGGTGCTAACCACGAGTTCGACTTCTCGGTCTCGGACGGCGGCGTGCTGGCTTACCAGACGGGCAACCCGCAGTCGCAGTTCGCCTGGTTTGATCGCGAGGGGAAGAAGCTCGGGACGGTCGGCGAGCCAGCCAACTACGGCGACCTCACGCTCTCGCCCGACGGGCGGCGCGCGGCGTTCACGATGCTCGACGCCGACGGTCGCTACGCCGACGTGTGGCTCCTCGATCTCGCGCGCGGCAGCGCGTCGCGACTGACCTTCGATCCGCACGGCGACGGCAACCCCGTCTGGTCGCCCGACGGCAGCCGCATCATGTTCGGCTCAAACCGGCTGAGCGGCATCGGGTTTAATCTTTATGAGAAGGCGGCGAGCGGCGTCGGCGATGAACAACTACTGCTGCGGTCGGACGCGGAGAAATACGCCACGAGCTGGTCACGCGACGGGCAGACACTTCTTTTCGAGAATTGGGCGCCGAAGTCGAAAGGCGCAGTCTGGCTTCTGCCTCTGTCCGGCGACCGCCAGCCGAGGGCCCTCTTGCAGTCGGCGGCGTTCGATCAGTTTCAAGGAAAGCTCTCGCCGGACGGACGCTTCATCGCCTACACCTCGAACGAGTCGGGGCGAGAGGAGATTTACGTCCAGCCGTTCCCGCCGACGGGCGACAAGTGGCAAATCTCTTCCGGCGGCGGCTTCGCCCCGCTGTGGAATGACAACGGGCGCGAGCTGTTCTACATCACCGGCGACGGCAAGCTGATGTCCGCGGAGGTGAAAGCGGGCGGCGCGTTCGAGAGCGTCGTCCCCCGCCAGCTCTTCCAGACGAGCTTGAAACTTTCTCTCAGCTACGCCTACGCCGTCGCCCCCGACGCCCAACGCTTCCTCGTCAACGCGCCCGTCGAGGCGAACACCCCCGCGCCGATGATCGTCGTGCTCGACTGGGCGGCGGGGCTGAAGAAGTAATGCCGGGCGACGGCAAACGACGAAAGGAGAACAGATGAGTAACCTCGATCTCGTCCGCGGCGCTTACGAGGCGTTCGCCAGAGGCGACATCCCTTCGGTGCTGGGCTTCCTCAGCACCGACATCGAATGGACGGAAGCGGAAGGCTTCCCCTACGGCGGCACGTACCGGAGTCCCGACGCCGTGCTCTCCGGCGTCTTCATGCGGCTCGGCACGGAGTGGGACGGCTTCGCCGCCGTGCCCGACGACTTCATAGACGGCGGCGACCGCGTCGTCGCGCTCGGCAAGTACGGCGGAACGTACAAAGCCACGGGCAAGAGCATTCAGCCGCACTTCGCGCACGTCTGGACGATCCGCGACGGGAAGGCTGTAAAGTTCGTGCAGTACGTTGACACGCTGCTGGTTCACAGAGCCTTGCAAGCCTGACTTCCCGCGACCGATCAGTGAAACGCTGCCCCACCTGCAACCGCGCCGAGCCCGACGACGCGCTCGCCTTCTGCCGCGCCGACGGCACGCCGCTCGTGCGCGTCGCGGACGAGGACGCGGGCACGATCAGGCTCGGCACGTCGTCTGCGGGCGACGCAGGCGGCGCGCGCGCGACGGACGCGCCGACGACCCGGCTGGGAACGCGCGCGCCCGCCGGCAATGCGCGGCGGCTGGCGCAGCCGACGGCGCGGCGCGGCGCGCTCGTCGCGGCACTGCTCTTGTGCGCCGCGCTCGCGGCGGGCGCGTACCTCTACGTCTCGCGCGGCAAAGGCGGCGCGGCGAAGAACTCCGTCGCGGTGCTGCCGTTCCAGAACGCGAGCGGCGATCCCGACATGGAATACCTGTCCGACGGGATCACGGAGAACCTGATCAACCGTCTCTCGCAACTGCCGAACGTCCGCGTCATCGCGCGCGGCACGATGTTCCGCTTCAAGGGCAGGGACGCCGACGCGCAGTCGGTCGGCAAACAGCTGGGCGTTGACGCGGTGCTCACGGGCAGGATCGTCCAGCGCGGCGACAGCCTCACCGTCCAAGCCGATCTCGTCAACGTCTCTGACGGGACGCAGGCGTGGGGCGAGCAGTACAGCCGCAAGCTCAACGACATCGAGGCGCTTCAGGGCGAGATCGCGCGCGACGTTTCCAACGGGCTGCGCGCGAAGTTATCTGGCGCGCAGGAGCGGCAGCTCACGAAGGGCGAGACGGCGAGCCCGGAGGCTTACCAGCTCTACCTGCGCGGCAGGTACTACTGGAACAAGCGCACGGAGGAGAACGTCCGCAAGGGCGTCGAACTCTTCCAGCAGGCGATAGACAAGGACCCCAACTTCGCGCTCGCCTACGTCGGGATCGCAGACTCGTACCACCTGCTCAGCATCCCCGACGCGCTCACCGGGGCGATGCCGCCCGACGAAGCCGTGCCGAAGGCGCGCGACGCCGCCGAGCGCGCGCTGGCGATTGACCCGACGCTCGCCGAGGCGCACGCCTCGCTCGCGCAGGTCGAGTACATCAGCGGCGACTGGGCGGGCGCCGAGGACGGCTTGCGGCACAGCATCGAGCTGAACCCGAACTACGCGAACGCGCACCACTGGTACGCGCTCAACCTGGCGAGCTTGGGGCGGGACGACGAGGCGCTGCGCGAGATCAACCGCGCGCTCGAACTCGACCCGCTCTCGCTCCCTATAAACACCAACGTCGCCTTCGTCCTGTTCATGGCGCGCCGCTACGACGAGGCTGCCGAGAAGTGCCGCAAGGCGCTCGACATGGACTCGACCTTCGCGCTCGCGCACAAGCGCCTCGCCCTGGTTTACGAGCAGAAGGGGATGTACCGCGAGGCGGTCGCGGAGTTTCGGCAAGCCGCCGACGGCTCGGACGATCACCCCAACGCGCTGGCGGGGCTCGCCCACGCCCTCGCCCTCTCCGGCGACAAGGGGTTAAACTAATCGGCGTCGGCACGGGCGCCCGCCGCGGCGGCGCGCGGCGCGTCGTCGCGGGTGCGCGCCTGGGAGTTCGCTAGGATGATTGGCGCGCGCCGCGCTCGCGCGCGACGAGCAGGCGGCGGAGGATTTTGCCGGAAGGCGACTTCGGAATCTGTTCGACGAACTCGGCGCGCCTGATCTTCTTGTGCGGCGCGACGCGCGCGCCGACGAACGCGAGCAGCTCTTCGGGAGTCGCCTCGCGCTCGGCTCTGAGCACGACGAACGCTTTGGGCACTTCGCCAGCCTCTTCGTCGGGCGCGGGGACGACGGCGCAGTCCGCGACCGCGGGGTGCGTGAGGAGCAGCGCTTCGAGTTCGGCGGGCGCGACCTGAAAGCCCTTGTACTTGATCAGCTCCTTCCTGCGATCCACGATGAAGAAGTGACCTTCCGAGTCGGCGTAGCCGATGTCGCCCGTGTGCAGCCAGCCCTCCTCGTCAATCGTCGCTTGCGTCGCGTCCGGTCGGTTCAGATAGCCCTTCATCACTTGGGGTCCCCGCACGCAGATTTCGCCCTCGGCGTTCGCGCCCAGTTCCTCGCCCGTCGCCACGTCAACGATCTTGCAGTCGGTGTTCGGCACGGGTAAGCCCACCGATCCGAGTTTCACTTTTCCCGGATCGTGCGGAGCCATGTGCGTCGCGGGTCCCGTCTCCGTCATGCCGTAGCCCTGCATGACGAGGCAGCCGAGACGCTCCGAGACTTCGCGCGCGAGCGGCTCGCCGAGCGGCGCGGCGGCGGAGAAGACGGTGTGCAGACTTGAAAGATCGTGGCGCGCGACCGCGGGGTGCTTGGCGAGCGCGAGCATGATCGGCGGGACGACGTGCGCCATCGTCACGCGGAACGCTTCCATCGCGGAGAGGAACGACTCCAACTCGAAGCGCGGGAGCACGACGACCGTCGCGCCCTGCGAGAGACCGAAGTTCATGATCACGGTGATGCCGTAGATGTGGAACATCGGCAGCACGCAGACGAGCGTGTCCGTGCCGCGACAGTGATCCGTCCCCTCGATCTGCCGCAGGTTGGCGACGATGTTGCGGTGCGTCAGCATCACGCCCTTCGACTCGCCCGTCGTCCCGCTCGAATACGGCAGCGCCACCAAATCCTCGCGCGGATCGATCTCCACGTCGGGCGCCCGCCCGTCCGACCCGTACAACTCCGCGAACGGCGTCGCGCCCTCGCCCTCGCCGAAGACGAACAGCTCGCGCAGAGACAGACTCGCCGCCGCGTCCCTCGCCCGACTAAGCAGCGCGGGCGCGGCGACGAGGTACTCGGCGCGCGAGTCCGCAAGTTGTTTCGCGACCTCTTCCGAAGTGCAGAGCGGGTTGATCGTCGTGACCACCCCGCCCGCGAGCGCGGCGGCGAGAAACGCGACGGGGTATTCGACGGTGTTCGGGCTGAGGATGGCGAGCACGTCGCCCTTACGAAGCCTGCGCGCCGCGAGGCTCGCCGCCGCTCGCCGCACGGACTCTTCCAAGCGCGCGTAAGTGACGACGTGACCCGTCACGCCGTCAACCAGCGCGGGCTTCGCGCCGAGTTCGCGCGCGCGCGCGAGCACGAACGGGGCGAGGGCTGTGCCTGGGATCGTAACTTCGGGGTATGAGCCGCGGAAGATCATGAGAGCCGTGACAGGTGAACGGTGACGGGTGACAGGTCAGAGACTAAGGCTGAATTGAAAAGCCGGATCGGGCGGCGTGATTCTAACCGAGGTTGTGGCGGGAAGCGCAACTAAAACTTGTCACCCGTCGCTTGTCGCCCTTTCACTGCTTTATCCGGTAAGCCCGCCCCTTCCAGACGACGACGACCTCGCCGCCGAGCGCGTCGGCGATGCGACCGATCTCCGGCTCGTCCGCGACGAGCGCGCGGTACTGCTCCGAGCCGCGGCGCACGACGGTCGTCGCCTGCCCGCCGTAGGCGGCGTCAACCCAAGCGCCGCCGTCTTTGCGGAAGCGCCGCCCGCCGGCCGCGCGCGTCTCCGACGACGTTCTCTCCCGATCGCCCTTCGACTTCGCGTCGTCCGATCCGTTCGAGGGCTGCGACCTCTTCGCGGACGCTCCCGCCGCGTTCGCCTCCGGCGGCGCGGCGGGAGCCGCGCCCGCGCTCAACGCCGCGCGACCCGCCCCGCCGCCCGCCGCCTCCCCCTTGCGCGCCGCGCGCCGCGTCTTCGTCTGCGACTCCTCGCGCGCCGTCTCGTTCTTGCTCTCTGTGCGCGCGTCCTTCAAAGCGATCTCGTCGGCGTTCGACGCGGGCGGCAGCGGCACGGGCGACGGCGTCGGCGTCGCCGGCATGACCATCGGCATCGCTGCGGACGGCGATGCGGGCGCGTTCGCGGCGACGGACTTTGGCGACGGCTCGTCCGCGCGCTGCTGCGCGACGGCGGGCGACACGGAGGGCGACCCTGCGACGGCACCGCCGACCTGCGACTCCGACTCGACCTTGTCGAGTTGCCTGTTCGCCGCGACCTCGCGCCGCGCGTTCTCGTTCGACGCCGCGCCCGGCGCGCTCGTCGTGCCCGTGTTGTTCGTCGCCCCCGCCTCCGGGTTCACGAAGCCGCTGTTGCCCTGATTCTGCACCGCGTCCGACGCGGACGGCTGCCCCGCGCCCTCCGCGTGATTCGCCGCGCGCGCCTGCTCGTTCGTCTCCGCGATCTGCCGCGCGCCGCCGCCGTTCGCCATCCCCAACTTCTCGCGCGGCACGCTCCGCATCACGACGAGCGCGACGACGCCGGCGCACAGCAGCGCGACGACCGGCATCGCGTAGCGCCACGCGCCCGGCGCGAGCCACGCCGCCACGCGCCCGCGCCAAGTCGCCGCCGAGACCTTCGACGCCGCCGCGCCGCGTCCGCTCACCGCTTCGCGCGACGCGCTCACTTCCCCCTCTTCGCGCGCGACGGCGACGTTCGCGGCGAGCGCGAGCGTTGTCGCGGCGCGGCGGCAGTCGTCGCAGTCGGCGAGGTGCGCCGCGTAGCGAGCGAGCGCCGCGTCGGGCAGCGCGTGCTCGGCGAACGACGACAGCTCGTCGGCGTCGAGGTGCTGCGCCCGCGCCGCGTCGCGCTCGTTCAAACGACCGTCGCGCGCGCCCCCGCCCGCCGCGCGGCGCGAGGGAGCGTCCGCGCCGTCTCCCGCGCGCACGTCGGCGCGCCGCGCGCGTCCGCGCAGCAGCGCGTCAATCTCCCTGTCGAACTCAGGCTTCATCAAACTCTCTTCGCGGAGACGATACTTACTTCAACCGAATTCAGATTCCGCCCGAACCAGTGCCCCCGACATTCGCACGCGAACGACTCGCACACTTCGCGCCGATTTCAGAACGCGCGGGACGGCTCGATCTTGCGCTCGTCACGCCGAGACTCGAGCCGCTTCCCCCGCCGCCGCGAGCCCTCTCCCGTTCGTCGCGAGCCTCACTCGTAAAGCTCCTCGCGCTGCTCCGTCGTGGGCTCGCCCGCGAGCAGCGGCGAGAGGTCTGCGTCCGTGTGCTCGGCGGATTCGGCGAGCGCGCGCCGCGCCTCCTTCGGCGTCCAGCCGAGTTCTTCGGTCAGAATCTTCTCGACGCCCTCGCGTATCTCCGCGTGCAGGCGCGTCAGACGCCGACTCGCCGTCGCCTCGTGCACGCCGAGCACCGCGCCCGCCTCGCGCAGCCGCAGCCCGTCGAAGTAGTAGAGCTTGACGAGCAGACGATCCTCCGCCGCGAGCTGTGCGACGACGCGCGCCAGCGCGCGGTGCAAGGCGTTCGACATCTCGGAGCGCGCGAGCGCGGACTCAGGGTCGGGCGCGGCGGCGACTTGGAATCCGTCCTCGCCCGCCGTCGGCTCCTGCGCGAGACGATCGAAGTCCGCGTCCTCCTCGGTCTGCACGAGCCGCGCGCTCTTGCGGTGGCGATCAACTGCGAGCTGCGAGACGACGGCGCGCAGCCAGCCGCCGAGACTCCCGCAGCCGGAATAGTAGGCGAGCTTGCCGTGCGCCGCGCCCGCCGCGTCCGCGCGCAAGCCGTAGAGCTCCGCCCAGACCGACTGCGCCAGCTCCTCCGCCGCCTCCTCGTTCGCGCTCGAGGCGCGCGCGGCGGACGTGACGGTCGCGCGGAAACTGTTGATGAGATCGTCCCACGCGCGCTCGTCGCCGCGCTCGCACGCGACGACGAGGCAGAGATCGTCGGCGCGCAAGCCGTCAACAAACTTCGCGACGCGCTCAGCCGAAGCGTCTGACTCGTCGCGCAGCACGTACTTCTCGACGGCGGCGCGCACGCGCGGCGCGAGGGCGTCGGCGTCGAGCCGCCGCGCGTCTGCCGCGCGCGCGACGAGACGCGCGGCGCACGCGCGCACGAGTTCGTCGTTCTCTGTCGCCTTCGCCGTCATCGTCCGGGGGGTTCGATGCTGCTTTCGCCCGCCGCGCCGTATGCTACCACGCCGCCGCCGCGCGACGCCGCAAAGTCCGATTGACAAAAGCGGGGTGCGGGCATAAGCTCGCGCCCGCAAACTCGACCCTCGATCTCGCAGATCACGCACGGCATCCGACGCGAGACCCGTCACGGCGCGCCGCCCTGCGGCGGTGACTCGTCATACCGGCGGCTTTCAACCCATCAACAAGACGAGGTGAGAAGATGACTGAACACAGCGGCGATCTCGAAAGGCGCGTCTCCGAGCTTGAGCACAAGCTCGATCTCCTGATCAGAAACCTGGGCGCGAACAACGGCGACCTGCTCAGGCTCACGCTCGAACTGCTCGACTACGTTGACCTCCCCGGGGGCAAGGGCGACGACTTCCGCCACGACTTCCAGGTGGCTTACTGCGACCGCCAGCCCCCGAAGTGTGGTCAGTAGTCGGCGGGGCGACTCACCTGAAGTTCGTGATCTCCACCACGTCGCTCAGCAGCGCGCCGCGTTCGACCGCGAGCTGTCTGCCGTCGGGCGACCAGTCGTAGGCGAAGATGCGCTCGCCCGCGAAGGCCGTGAGCTGCTTCGGCGCGCCGCCCGCGAGCGGCTGACTCCAGAGGTTATAGCCGCCGCCGCGCGCGTCCATGTAGGTGAGCGCCTGCTGCCCCGGCGTCCAGCGCACCTGCTGTCCATCGAGCGCCGGGACGTGCAGCACGCGGACGGGCTCGCCTCCCGCGGACGGCAGCACCGCCACACCTTCTTCGTTCGCGCCGACGATGTAGCGGCAGGCGACGTACTTGCCGTCCGGCGAGACGGCGGGTATGTGCGCGTACCGCGTGGTCAACTGCTGCGGCGCGCCCCCGCCCGCGTCCACCTTCCACAAGGTCATCGTCCCCTTGCTCTCGTGGTCGTAGATGATCCACCTGCCGTCGGGCGAGACGGACGGGTAGAAGTCGCCGCCGCCGTTCGTGAGCTGCGCGGGCGCGCCGCCGTCTTCGGCGTTCATGCGCCAGAGGTCGAACGCGCCTGAGCGGTCCGAGGAGAAATAGACGTAGCGACCGTCGGGCGAGACGGCCGGGTGGTAGTTGTCGCCCGCGTTGACGGTCAACTGTCGCCTGTCCGAACCGTCCGCGTTGACGCTGAAAATGTCGAGGTCGCCGCCGGTCATCGAGGAGAAGACGACACGGCCGCCGGGCGTCCACGCGAGCCCGTAGCTGAGACCGACGACCGACGCGACCGCCCTGCCGCGCGCCGCGTCATTCGCCGCCGCGACCCACACCTGCGAGACCTTCCTCCTCTGCACCGCGACGATCTTCGCGCCATCGGCTGAGACGCTCAGGCGCGAGTAGTCGTCCGTGTCGTTACTGATCCTCCGGACGCTCCCCCCGTCGCGCTCGATCCTCCAAAGCTGCAAGGGGCTGACCGGGCGCTCCGCCGCGCTGACGACGAGCGAGCGCGTGCCCGGCAGCCACGCGACCTGCAAGACGAGGAACCAGCGCCGCGAGCTGACGGGCTGCTCCGCGCCCTCAGCCGCGCCCGTCTCGAAGAGGTCCGTGTGGTAGCCGCCCTCCCAGCTCCCCGCCGCGAAGACGAGCCGCTGCCCGTCGGGCGACCACGCCACGCAGTCCGTCACAATGTCGGCGTCGCCCTCGCGCGTCGCGCGCACGGTCTCGGCGAGCGTGCGCGCGTCTGCGACGACGAGCGCGTAAACGCCCTTCGCCTTGTCGTAGCGCACGAAGGCGAGCCGCCCGCCGTCGGGCGAGACGGCGACGGCTCCGTCCACGCCCTCGACGAGGCGCGTGGCGACGCCGCCGAGGAACGGCACGCGGTAGAGGCGCGCCACGCCGTCCGGCTCGCGCCGGACGAAGTAGAGGTGATCGCCCGAAGGCTCGAAGGCGACGCCGAGGTAGTCGAACTTGTCTGCGGGGGCAATCGTCGCCGAGCTGCCGTTGCCGTGATCGGTGACGACGAGCGCCTGCCGCTCGCCGTCGTCCGTCACCTCCGCGACGTACTTCCCGTCGGGCGAGAGCGCGGCGACGCTGACGTTGCCGACGTTCGTCAGCTTGAGCACCTGTGCGGTCGGCGCGGCGCGCGGCGCCTCGACCCGGCGGGCGCGCATGACGAGCCACAGCGCGACGCCGACGACAGCGACGGCGATTGCCGCGGAGGTGATCGAGAGGCGCGGGCGGCTGAGCGTGTCGGTGACGCTCCGGAGCGTCGCCGAGATCGAGCCCTTCGTGTGCTTCGCGTGGGCGGACATCCGCTGCGTGCGGTAGTCGTCGCGGCTGCCGAGCGCGGCGAGCGCCGCCGTGAGATCGACCATCATCTCGCGCGCCGACTGGTAACGATCTTCCGGTCGCTTCGCCAGCGCCTTCATCGTCACGCGGTCGAGCGCGGGCGGCACGCGCGGGTTGACGCGCGAGGGCGGCGGCGGATCGGTGTTGAGAACCTGCGCGCCGATCTCGAAGAAGTTTCTGCCCGCGAACGCGTGCCGCCCCGTGACGCACTCGTAGAGCAGCGCGCCGAGCGCGAAGAGATCGCTGCGCTCGTCAACGGGCGCGTCCGCCACCTGTTCCGGCGAAAGATAGAGCGGCGTGCCGACGACCACCCCGCTCGCGGTCTTCAACGCCAGCATCGTCCGCGCCTCCGAGTCCGCCGGCGCGGCTTCCTCGCGCAGCATCTTCGCCAGCCCGAAGTCCAGGACCTTGACGACGCCCTCGGAGTTGACGACGACGTTCGACGGCTTCACGTCGCGGTGGACGACCCCGCGCGCGTGCGCCGCGGCGAGCGCGTCGGCGACATCTCTGATGATCTCGACGGCGCGCGGGATGGTGAGCGCGCTCGCCTGCAGCAGCTCGGCGAGCGTCGAGCCCTCGACGTACTCCATGACGATGTAGGGCTGACCGTCCGTTGTCTCGTCGTAGTCATAGACGGTGGCGATGTGCGGGTGCGAGAGCGCGGAGACGGCGCGCGCCTCGCGCATGAAGCGCGCGCGCGAGTTGCGGTTCTCGTGCGCGGAGAGGAGCTTGATGGCGACGCGCCGGTCGAGCCGCGTGTCGTCGGCGAGATAGACCACGCCCATGCCGCCCTCGCCGAGGAGACTGAGGACGCGGTAGTGGGAGATGGTCGTGCCGATCATCAGTTCGGGAGACTTCAGAACGGGAGCAGCAGGGAGCGTCGCAAGAAAGCGCGCCGACGCGCCGGGAGGCGGATGCCGGGTGCGCGGGCTGTGGCGGCACACTACTCCAACGATCCCGTTTTTTCAAGACCCAAACCGGGCCGCGCGCCGCCGCGTCACACGCGACGCGAACCCGCTTTGACACCCGCCCGACCGTGGGCAAGAATAAGGGCGAAGGACGAAGGACGAAGGATGAGAGCAGAGCTGATCGCCGATCAGTCACGCTTTCATCCCTCATCCCTCATCCCTCATCCTTTCGCCGTGCTCCGAGTCACCGAAATCTTCCGCTCGATTCAGGGCGAGTCCACGCACGCCGGGCGACCGTGCGCGTTCGTGCGGCTGACGGGCTGCCCGATGCGCTGCGTCTGGTGCGACAGCGAGTACACCTTCACGGGCGGCGAGCGGATGGAGGTGGACGAAGTGCTCGCGCGGGTGCGCGCCTTCGGCTGCCGGCTCGTCGAGGTGACGGGCGGCGAGCCGCTCGCGCAACGCGAGGCGTTCGACCTCATCGCGCGGCTGTGCGACGAGGGGTACGAAGTTCTCATCGAGACGGGCGGCTACGTCTCGACCGAGGGCGTTGACGAGCGCGCGCGGGTCATCCTCGACGTGAAGTGCCCGGCGTCGGGCGAGTCGGAGCGCAACCACTGGCAGAACCTCGAGCGCCTGCGCGCCGACCGCGACGAGGTGAAGTTCGTCGTCGCGGACGAGAACGATTGGGAGTACGCCCGCGAGATCATCAGACGCTACGATCTCGAACAGCGCGCGCGCGCCGTCCTCATCTCGCCCGTCTGGGATCAAGTTGATCTGCAAGAACTCGCGGACTGGATCGCCGCGAGCGGCATGGACGTGCGGATGCAGTTGCAGATGCACAAGCAAATCTGGGGCGCGGAGGCGCGCGGCGTCTGATGGGCGGCTTCGACGAAAAGGCTTTCGCGACTGTCGAAAGCGAAGACGAGTCGGAGCAATCGGGCGAAGGCTCGACGCTCGCCGTCTGTCTCGTCTCCGGCGGGATGGACTCGTGCGTGACGGCGGCGCTGGCTCGGCGTGAGAATGAAGAACTCGCGTTTCTGCACGTCTCTTACGGTCAGCGCACCGAAGCGCGCGAGCGGCGCGCGTTTCGTGAGATCGCGGACTTTTATCAAGTGACGCGCAGGCTCGTCGCGTCGGTCGAGTATCTGGCGCGCGTCGGCGGGTCGTCGCTGACGGATCACGCGCTTCCCGTCTCGGAGGCTGACGTCGCGTCGCGCGCGATCCCGACGAGTTACGTGCCGTTCCGCAACGCGCACCTGCTCGCGATCGCGACGAGCTGGGCTGAGGTCTTGGGCGCGCGGCGCATCTACATCGGCGCGGTGGCGGAAGACTCTTCGGGCTACCCCGACTGCCGACCGGAATTCTACGAGGCGTTCAACCGCGTCATCGAGGTCGGCACGAAGCCGGAGACGCGCGTCGAAGTGAGGACGCCCGTGATCGGGATGCGCAAATCCGAGATCGTGCGGCGCGGCGTCGAGCTCGGCGCGCCGCTCGGGCTCACCTGGTCTTGCTACCAACGGGAAGATCGCGCCTGCGGGCGCTGCGACTCGTGCGCGCTGCGCCTGCGCGCCTTCCGCGAGGCGGGCGGCGCCGATCCCATCGCTTACGCCTAAGCGCGGGCGTTTTAAGTCACCCCGCGTCGCGTTCCGACGACAACCGGGACGTGCGTCGTCGCATCTCAAGACGCGGCTGTAAGCTTGATCGCAACCCCCGACGGAACTAAACTCTACCCCGAAAATTTCAGACCGATTTTTTAGTTAGGAGAGCCCCAATGAAACGCTCGCAGATTCTGACTCGCATCGCCTCCGCCGCGCTGCTCGTCGCCGCGCTCGCGCTCGTCGCCTCGGCGCAGGTGATGAAAGTGTCGGGCAGGGTCTCGCTCAAGAAGGCGGACGGCACGACCGTCCCGCTCCAGGGCGCGACCGTCAAGTTCTACCGCACGGACATTAAGCAGGAGTTCGAGGCGAAGACCGACAAGGGCGGCAACTTCGTCCACGCGGGCATCCCCATCGTCGGCGTCTATACGGTGGTGGTGAGCGGGCCCGGCGCGCGCCCGACCTACTCGGTCGGCTTCAGGCCGTCGCAGAGTCCCGAGAACAACACTGTGCTCGAAGAGGGCGACGGCAACACCCTGACGCTCGCCGACGTCGCCACGCTCGAAGCGATGAAGGGCAAGCCGACCGCCGGGGTTGACGCCGCCGCCGCCAAGAAGAAGGCTGACGAGATCGCCGCCGAGCGTAAGAAGATCGAGGAGCAGAACACCAAAGCCTCCGAGATCAACGCCAAGCTGCCGGAGATCATGAAAGCCGGTAACGAAGCCTTCATGGCGAAGAATTACGACGTCGCCATCGCGAAGTACGACGAGGGGCTCGCGATGGACGCCAAGCAGCCGAACATCATACGCAACAAGGCGCTCGCCCTGCTCTCGCGCGCCACCGACAAGTATAACGCCGCCGTGAAGTCGAAGGATCAGGCGGGCAAGGAGGCGGCGCGCGCCGACTTCAAAGCCGCGACCGAGACCGCCGAGCAGGCGATCAGCGTCAAGCGCGATTTGAAGACCGCCGCGCCCGGCACTCCCGGCGCCCCCGGGGGCAACGACGACCTGCCCTTCCTGAGCGCGCGCTACGACGCCTACCGGCTGGCGCTCCAGACCTCGACGCAGGTGGACAACGACGCCGCGGCGAAAGCCATCGAGGAGTACATCAACGCCGAGACCGATCAGGCGAAGAAGGACAAGGCGCAGTCGAGCTTCGGCGACGCGCTCTTCTTCGCGGGCAGGATCGACGACTCCGTCGCCAAGTTCCGCGAAGTGCTCGCCAAGAACCCGAACAACCTCGACGCGATGTACGGTCTCGGCATCGCCCTCGCCGCGAAGGTGACGGACGCGACCAAGGACGCGGCGATCTTGAACGAGGCGCACGACATGCTCCAGCAGTTCGTCGCCAAAGCGCCCGAAGGCTACCCGCGCAAGCAGGAGGCGGCTGACTCGGTTAAGTATCTCGAAGACACGATGGCTGCCACGAAGTCTGCCGAGAAGACGAACAAGCCGGGCACGAAGACCCGCAAGCCGTAAACGACTGATCTAGTCAGTCCTTAATAGTAGAAGAGCCGCGACCTAGTAAATGGTCGCGGCTCTCTTTTTTCGGTCAAAAAGCCTTCCGAATAATCATCTTGACAGTCTCGCGGCGGAAACAGTAACATTCTTTTGCCAACGCTGTTAGCCGCCGTTGGCTTGCGCCCAACGCACCCGCTCACGTCGGCGCGCTCTTCCACACAGGCGAACAATCTCTTGCCCGCCTCCGGCTCCCTTCCCGTCCGAAGCATCCTGAAGCCCTGAGAAACGTCGCAGCATGTCGGCAAAACTAGGCGAAATCCTCGTCCGCGAAAACCTCCTGACGCCGCAGCAGTTGCGCGAGGCGCTCGACTACCAGCGCGAGCACGGCGGGCGCCTCGGCTTCAACCTCGTCAAGCTCGGGCTCGTCTCCGACGACATGGTGACCGCCGTCCTCTCCCGACAGTACGGCGTCCCCTCGGTCAACCTCGATCTCTTCGAGGTTGACGCCGCCGTGCTGCGGCTCATCCCGCGCGAGGTGGCGGAGAAGTATTCGGTGCTCCCGCTCTCGCGCGTCGGCGCGACGCTGACGCTCGCGATGGTTGACCCCACCAACGTCTTCGCGATGGACGACATCAAGTTCATGACGGGCTTGAACATCGAGCCGGTCGTCGTCTCCGAGGCGGGCGTACAGGAGGCAATCGAGCACTACTACGCGCAGTCGCGCGAGATCGAGCTGGCGACCGCCGTGGACGCCGCGCTCGCCGGCTCGAACGGCAACGGCAACGGTAACGGCTTCCACATGGGCACCGACTCCGTCTCGCTCGACCACCTCGACTTCGACGAGGGCGCGGGCGAAGACGTGCAGGTCATAGACGAGGACGACGAGATCGACGTCACCAGCCTCGCGCGCATGAGCGAGGACGCGCCCGTCGTCCGGCTCGTCAACGTCCTGCTCGTTGACGCGCTCGGTCGCGGCGCGTCCGACATCCACATCGAGCCCTACGAGAAAGACTTGCGCATACGCTTCCGCATAGACGGCGTGCTCTACGACGTGATGCACCCGCCGATGCGCCTGCGAGACGCGCTCATCTCCCGCATCAAGATCATGTCGAAGCTCGACATCTCGGAGAAGCGCCTGCCGCAGGACGGTCGCATCAAGATCAAGCTCAAGGCTGACGGGCGCTCGCGCGAGCTGGACTTCCGCGTCTCGACGCTCCCGACCCTCTTCGGCGAAAAAGTCGTCATGCGCCTGCTCGACAAAGAGAAGCTCATGCTCGACATGACGAAGCTCGGCTTCGAGTCCGAGTCGCTCGTCAAGTTCCAGCGCAACATCTCGAAGCCCTACGGCATGGTCTTGGTCACGGGTCCCACGGGTTCGGGTAAGACGAACACGCTCTACTCCGCCCTCCAGTCTCTGAACACGAGCGAGACGAACATCATGACGGCGGAAGACCCGGTCGAGTTCAACCTCGTCGGCGTCAACCAGGTGCAGATGAAGGAACAGATCGGCTTGAACTTCGCCGCCGCCCTGCGCTCCTTCCTGCGCCAAGACCCGAACATCATCCTCGTCGGCGAAATCCGCGACTTCGAGACCGCCGAGATCGCCATCAAAGCCGCGCTCACGGGTCACCTCGTCCTCTCCACGCTGCACACGAACGACGCGCCCTCCACCATCTCCCGCCTGATGAACATGGGCATCGAGCCCTTCCTCGTCGCGACCTCCGTGAACCTCATACAGGCGCAGCGACTCATCCGCCGCGTCTGCTCCGAGTGCAAGGAAGTGCACCCGACGCCCGCCGAAGCACTCATCGAGATCGGCTTCACGAAGGAGGAGGCGAAGTCCATCAAGATTTACAAGGGGCGCGGCTGCGCCAAGTGCAACAACACGGGCTACAAGGGGCGCGTCGGTCTCTACGAGGTCATGGAGATCACGGACGACGTACGCGAGCTGATCCTCATCGGCGCGTCCGCCTTGGAGCTGCGCAAGCGCGCCATCGAACAGGGAATGCTGACGCTCCGGCAGTCCGGGCTCATGAAGATCAAGAACGGCATCACGACCATCGAAGAGGTCGTGCGCGAGACGGTCGCGTAAGCGATCACGTTAGCACGTGACGCCCGCGCGTGAACCGGACGGACGCGGGTCGAGACTTCGGGGACGATAACAACTGAGATGATTCGTGCACTAGCCCTATCGCTCATCATTCTCGCCACGCTGGCAGCGACGCTGCCCGCGGGCGACGCGCTCGTCGAAGCCGCGCGCCGCGCCAACGCGACCGAGCAGAGGCGTCCGCGCCGGCGCCACACGCGCGCCTGGTGGCGTCGCCACCGCGCGCACCTCAGACGCCAGCGCGCGCTCGCCGCCGACCGGCGCCGACGCCGCTGGGCGCTGCGCCGACGCCCCGCCGTCTCGCTGCGCCGCGAAGAGACGCCGCGCGTCACGCTCCCCGAACTCCTCAAGCCGACGATGGAGCTGCCGAGCGCGTCGCCTTCGAGCCTCGCCTCCGTCGCCGTGATCGAAGCCGAGATCGGCGACGCGCCCGCGCCCCGCGCCGCCGCGCAAGCCCTGCCGCCCGCGCCGACGCAGACCGCGCACAAAGCCGCGCCGTCGAAGCAACAGCCGCCCGCGCAGAAGTCGCAGCCCGCGTCTGTGAAGTCGCAAGCAGCGGCGGTGACGACGACGCAGCCCGCCGCGACGCCGCAGCTCGCGCACGCGCCGCAGCCGTCGAAGCCCGCGCCGCAGACCGCCGCGACGAAGGCGAACGCCCCCGCCGCGACGCCCGACAACTTCGCCGCCCTTCACTTCGCGGCGGCGAACAACCTGACGCCGCCCAACGCCAGCGCCCGAGCGGCGACAACACCGGGCGCCGCTCGGCAGAGCCTGCCGCAGGCGGCGAAGCCCACTCCCTCGATCAAGCACGCGGCTTCATCCAACGCAACGTCTGCGACCAACGCGGCTTCTTCGACCAAAACCGCGCCCGCGAGCAAGCCCGCGCCCGTGCTCTCCGCGCGCGCGCTCTCGCCGCTCACAAACCTCCTCGTGGGCACTCCGCTCGCGAACGCGCCGCTCGTCGGCACGACGCCTCCGCGCGTCGCCGCGAGCGCGTCGCTTCCGAACGCCGGCGCTACGCCCGCGCGCGAGCCGCGCGGGTTCACGGCGCTGCCCGTGCCGGGCAACTGGCTGAGCGTCTCTTCTTCGCTCGGCGGCGAGTACAAGTTTTCGCTGCGCGCTCCTGACGGCCGCGCGTCGGGCGTCGCCGTCTGGTCGCGCGTCAACCTCCCCGCCGCGACCCTTTCCGACAAGCGCAACCGGAGCCTCGCGGGCGTCGCGCACGCCGCGCTGCGCCGCACGGTGATCGACCGGATGCTCGTAGAGGGCGGCTGGGTCGTCAACGACTTCGAGCGGCAGATCGCCGGTCAGCGCGTCTTCTGCGTCGTCGCGCAGAGCGAGACGCCCGCGGGCGCGCGCCGCAACTGGACTTACTACTTCGTCGCGTCCGACGGTCAGCTCTTCAGCCTCGCGACGACGACGCCCGCGGAGTTCGCAGACAGCGTCGCCGCGGAAGCCGAGCAGACGCTCGCCGCGCTCGCCGCGCGCCGCGCCGCGCAGCAGTGAGAGAGAGAGCGCGACCCGCCATGACCTCCACGAACGAACCGCGCGCAAACGCCATGTCAACGAACGAAACCACCTTCGAACAGCAGCTCTCGCTCTCCGACCTGCTCCGCAAGCTCATCGAGCTGGGCGGCTCGGACCTGCACCTGACGACGAACACGCCGCCGCAGGTGCGCGTCCACGGCGAGCTGCGCCCGCTCGAGGGCTACAAGGCGCTCACCTCCGCGGACACCAAACAGCTCGCCTACAGCGTGCTCACGGACGCGCAGAAGCACCGCTTCGAGGAGTCGCTCGAACTCGACTTCTCCTTCGGCGTCCGCGGTCTGTCGCGCTTCCGCGCGAACTTGTTCAACCAGCGCGGCGCGGTCGGCGCGGTCTTCCGCGCGATCCCTTACGAGATCAAATCCTTCGAGACGCTCGGTCTCCCGCCCATCGTCTCGAAACTCTGCGAACGCCCGCGCGGTCTCATCCTCGTCACGGGTCCGACGGGCTCCGGCAAGTCAACGACGCTCGCCGCGATGCTCGACAAGATCAACCGCGAGCGGCACGAGCACATCGTGACCATCGAAGACCCCATCGAGTTCCTGCACAACCACAAGTCTTGCATCGTCAACCAGCGCGAGGTCGGCTCGGACACGAAAGGATTCGCCGAAGCCCTCCGCACGGCGCTGCGCCAAGACCCGGACGTGGTGCTCGTCGGCGAAATGCGCGACCTCGAAACGATTGAGTCGGCGCTGCGCATCGCCGAGACCGGACACTTGACGTTCGCGACGCTGCACACGAACTCCGCCGCCTCGACCATCAACCGCATCATTGACGTCTTCCCCTCGACGCAGCAGGCGCAGATCCGCGCGCAGCTCTCGCTCGTGCTCGAAGGGATCCTC
>JAIVGV010000444.1 GCA_020201365.1 Acidobacteriota bacterium | reverse complement strand
GTCTTGAAGGGCGCACAGGGCGCCCGCAACTACACGCAGTGCGACTCGCTGCTCATCGGCGACAAGTGCTCCGCCAACACCTTCCCCTACATCGAGGTGATGAACAACTCCGCGCGCGTCGAGCACGAGGCGACCACCTCGCGCATCAGCGAGGAGCAGCTCTTCTACCTGATGCAGCGCGGCATCTCGCAGGAGGACGCCGTCTCGCTCATCATCAACGGCTTCTGCAAAGACGTTTTCCGCGAGCTGCCGATGGAGTTCGCGGTCGAAGCGCAGAGGCTACTCGGATTGAAACTCGAAGGAAGCGTCGGCTAATGCTGGAGATTCGTAACCTACACGCGAAGATTGACGGCAAGGAGATCCTGCGCGGCATAGACCTGTCGGTGAAGGCGGGCGAGGTGCACGCCATCATGGGTCCGAACGGGTCGGGCAAGTCCACGCTGGCGAAGGTCGTCGCGGGTCATCCCTCTTACGAGGTGACGGCGGGCGAAGTGATTTACGACGGCAAGAACCTGCTCGCGCTCGACCCGGACGAGCGGGCGCGCGACGGAATCTTCCTCGCGTTCCAGTACCCGGTCGAAGTGCCGGGCGTCTCGAACGCGCAGTTCCTCCGCCTCGCCTACAACGAGCGGCGCAAGCACCTCGGCGAGGAAGAGCTCGACCCGCTCGAATTCAAAGACCTGCTCGCGGAGCGCGCGAAGATCGTCGAGATGGACGCCGGGCTCATGTCGCGCTCGGTCAACGAGGGCTTTTCGGGCGGCGAGAAGAAGCGCAACGAGATTTTGCAGATGGCGGTGCTTGAGCCGCGCCTCGCCGTGCTCGACGAGACCGATTCGGGGCTCGACATAGACGCGCTGCGCGTCGTCTCCGCGGGCGTCAACCGACTGCGCCGCCCCGACAACGCGATCCTGCTCGTCACGCACTACCAGCGCCTCCTCAACTACATCGTCCCCGATTTTGTCCACGTCCTCTACAAAGGGCGCATCGTCCGCTCCGGCGGCAAAGAGCTCGCGCTCGAACTCGAAGAGAAGGGCTACGACTGGCTGCGCGACGAGGCGAAGCGTTCTGAGCAGTCTGCGGTGACGGTCTGACACGATGGCGACTGCGACGAAAGAGAAGAGCGAATACCGCGAGGCTTGGGAAGAGTCGCAGCGACGCGCGGCGACGGTTCTGCCCGCGTGGGCTGCGCGCCGGCGCGCAGCCGCGTTCGAGACATTCGAGCGGCTGGGCTTCCCCACGACGGATCAAGAAGACTGGAAGTACACTAACGTCGCGCCCATCGCGCGCTCGCCTTTCGCCGCGCCGCGCGGTCGGTCTTTAACTGCGGGCGAGGCTGGCGCGGTGGCGCAGTCGCTCTACGCGGAAGCCGGGCGCAGCCGACTCGTCTTCGTCAACGGTTACTTGAGCGCCAGCCTTTCGTCGCTCGGCGCGCTGCCCGCGGGCGTCGTCGTATCGAGCCTTTGGGACGCGCTGTGTGGCGGGCGCGCTGAAATGCTGCGGGAGCGCGTCGGCAGCGCGGCAGCGGCGGACGCGGACGGCTTCGCCGCGCTGAACGCCGCGCACCTCGGCGAAGGGGCGTTCGTCTATTTGCCGGAGGGCGTAAGACTCGAAGCGCCGCTGCACCTGAGCTTCGTCGCGGGCGACGAAGACGCGCCGCTCGTTAACCCGCGCGTCGTCCTCGTCGCCGAACGTGATAGCTCCGCGACGATCATCGAAAGCTACGAGGCGTCGCGCGATTCCGCGTACTTCACGAACGCGGTCGTCGAGGTCTTCGTCGGCGACGGCGCGCGCTTGACGCACTACAAAGTCCAGCGCGAGTCGGAGCAGGCTTACCACGTCGCCACGACGGCGGCGGAGATCGGTCGCGGGGGCGTTTACGATCTGACGACGATCACGCTCGGCGCGCGACTGTCGCGCCACGGCGTCAGCGTCCGCATGGCGCGGGAGGGCGCGGAGTGCTGGGTGGACGGGCTCTACCTCGTCGGCGCGGGGCAGCACGCCGACACGCACTCGGCGATTGACCACGTCGCGCCGCGCTGCACGAGTCACCAGATTTACAAGGGCATCCTCGACGGCGACGCGCGCGCCGTCTTCAACGGCAAAGTCTTCGTGCACCCCGGCGCGCAAGCTACCGACGCGCAGCAGACGAACAAGAATCTGCTCCTCTCGCCGGACGCGCGCGTGGACACGAAGCCGCAGCTAGAGATTTTCGCCGACGACGTGAAGTGCTCGCACGGCGCGACCGTCGGGCAGCTCGACGAGGAAGAGCTGTTTTATCTCAAGAGCCGCGGGCTGCACGACGAGTTGGCGCGCAATCTTCTGACCTACGGTTTCGCCGAGGAGTTGATTGAGAAGATCAAGATCGAGTCGATCAAACGACAGCTCGACGAGGCGATACTGAACCGCCTGCACGCGCGGCTCGAAGCATGAAGGTTGATGAAATGATCGCTACTGAAGCATCGGTCGCGGGCGCAGGAGGGCGTGGCTCGGTCGCCTTCGACGTTGAGCGAGTCCGCCGGGACTTTCCCGTCTTGCAGACGGTCGTTAACGGTAAGCCGCTCGTCTATCTGGACAACTCCGCGTCGTCGCAAGTGCCGCAGGTCGTCATCGAGCGGGGCAGTAAATACCTGCGCGAGGAGCACTCGAACATTCACCGCGGCGTTCATTATTTGAGCCAGCGCGCGACGACGGCGTTCGAGGGCGCGCGCGAGAAGGTGCGCCGCTTCATCAACGCGCGGGAGGCGCGCGAGTGCATCTTCGTGCGCGGCTGCACGGAGGGCATCAACCTCGTGATGCACGGCTACGGGCGCAAGTTCGTTTCCGAGGGCGACGAGATCGTCGTCTCCGAGATGGAGCACCACGCCAACATCGTCCCGTGGCAGATGCTCTGCGAGGAGAAGGGCGCGCGGCTCAGAGTCATCCCGATGAACGACGCGGGCGAGCTGCTGCTCGACGAGTACGAGGCGCTCTTAAACGAGCGCACGAAGCTCGTCTGCGTGATGCACGTCTCGAACGCGCTCGGCACGGTGAACCCGATCAAGGAGATCGTCGCGCGCGCGCACAAGCAGGGCGTCCCCGTTTTAGTTGACGGCGCGCAGGCTGCGCCGCACTTGAAGATCGACGTGCAGGACTTGGACGCGGACTTCTACATCATCTCCGGTCACAAGATGTTCGCGCCGACGGGCAGCGGCGTCGTCTATGGCAAGGCTGAGTTGTTGGAGAGGATGAACCCGTTCCTCGGCGGCGGCGACATGATCCGCACCGTCACCTTCGAGAAGACGACCTACGCGGGTCTGCCGAACAAGCTCGAAGCCGGCACGCCCGCTATCGCCTCGCAGATCGGTCTCGGCGCGGCGATTGATTATCTGAACTCGCTCGACCGCGAAGCCGCGCACGCGCACGAGCAGGAGCTTCTGCGCTACGCGACCGAGAAATTAACTGCTATTGAGGGCGTCCGCATCGTCGGCACGGCGCGCGAGAAAGTGTGTGTCGTCTCCTTCACCATCGAGGGCGTCCACCCGCACGACGTGGGAACGATCCTCGATCAGGAGGGCATCGCCATCCGCGCCGGACACCACTGCGCCCAGCCCGTCATGCAGCACTTCCACATCCCCGCTACCGCGCGCGCCTCCTTCGCCTTCTACAACACGAAGGGGGAAGTTGACCGCCTCGCGGGCGCGGTCGCGAAGTGCGTGGAGGTCTTTTCGTAAATAGTGAATAGTGAATAGTTCGAGCCAGTTCTGACTATTCACTATTTGCTATTCACTGTTCACTCGTTATGTCTGAACTGAGCGAGCTATACCAGCAGGTCATCCTCGACCACAACAAGAAGCCGCGCAACTTCCGTCGGCTCGAAGACGCGACGCAGCACGCCGAAGGGTTCAACCCTTTGTGCGGCGATCAACTGACGGTCTATCTGCGACTGGAGAACGGCGTCGTCGCGGAGGTGAGCTTCGAGGGCTCGGGCTGCGCGATCTCGAAGGCGGCGGCGAGCATGATGACGCAAGCCGTGAAGGGGAAGACGCGCGACGAGGCGGAAAAATTGTTCGACGAGTTTCACCGCATGGTGACGGGCGAGTTGGACGAAGAACAGACGCCGAATGATCTGGGTCGGCTCAAAATCTTCGCGGGCGTGCGCGAGTTTCCCGCGCGCGTCAAGTGCGCGAGCCTGCCCTGGCACACGCTCCACGCTGCGCTC
>JAIVGV010000443.1 GCA_020201365.1 Acidobacteriota bacterium | reverse complement strand
GGTCAGCCGCGTGAGGCGGTCGAGCGCGTCGTAGGCGTAGGCGGTCGTGACGCCGTTCGGCAGCGTGCGAGAGGTCTGCCTGCCGGCGGGATCGTAGGCATAGCTGACGGCTAAGCCGGCTGCGTCCGTCTCGCGGGTGAGGCGGTTAAGCGCGTCGTACTGGTAAGAAAGGTAGGGCGCGGCGTCGAGGCTCACGCCCGTGCGGTTGCCGTCGGCGTCGTAACCGAAAGCGAGCGTCTGACCGAAAACGTCCGTCGTGCCCGCGACGCGACCGAGCTGGTCGTATGTGAAGCGCACGGCGCCTTGTTGGTTCGTCGCGGCGGTCAGCCGCGAGAGCGCGTCGTACTCGAAGGCGGAGGCGGAAGCGTCCGGGTAGGTGATGCGCGTGAGGCGGTCGAGTTCGTCGTAGTCGTAAGCGGTCGTCGCGCCCGCGTAGTCCGTGCGGCGCGCGAGGTTGCCGACCGCGTCGTAGGCGAAGGACTGCGAAGCCCCGGCGCGGCTCGCGCCCGTCAGCCGACCGAGCGCGTCGTAGGCGTAGGTGTAGCGCTGACCGAGCGCGTCCGTGACCGCCGTGGCGCGCGAGAGCGCGTCGTACTCGTAGCGCGTCGCTTGCAGCAGCGGGTCGGTGACGCGCACGACGCGGTTCGCCGCGTCGTAATCGAAAGAAGTGACGCGACCGGCCGTGTCGGTCGCGCGCGAGATGTTGCCGAGCGCGTCGTGCTCGAACGACTCGGAGAGACGCGGCGCGCCAGCCTCAGCCGCCGGATAGACGGCTCGCGTCAGGCGGCGGAACTCGTCGTACTCGTAGTCGGTGGCGCGACCGAGCTGGTCGCTCGCGCTCGTTAAATTCGACAACTGATCGTAGCCGTAAGACGCGACGCCGCCCGCCGCGTCCGTGACGGCGACGAGCCTGCCCGCGCCGTCGTAAGCGTAGGCGGTCGCGAGCCCGCGCGGGTCTGTGGATTTGACGAGGCGACCTGCCGCGTCGTAGGCGAGAGTGATCGTCGCGCCGTCCGGGCGCGTGATCTTTGTGGGGCGGTTCGCCGTGTCGTACTCGTAAGCGGTCACGCCGCCGAGCGCGTCGCGCTCGCTCGTCAGGCGACCGCGCGCGTCGTATGTGTAAGTCGTCGCGCTGCCCGCCGCGTCCGTCGCGCGCGTGAGGTTGCCGGACTGGTCGTAGGAGAGGCTGAGCGTGTGCGAGCGCGCGTCGGTGGAGCCGGTGAGGAGGCTGCGCGCGTCGTAGGTAAACGTGGTCGTGTTGCCGAGCGCGTCGCGGCGCGAAATCAACTTCCCGTCGGCGTCGTAGGTGTTGGCGGTCGTCGCGCCGAGACGGTCGGTCGCCGTCAAGACCTGACCGCGGGCGTTGTAGGTGTAGCTCGTGCGACCGAGCGCGTCCGTCGCGCCGAGCAGATTCCCGTCGGCGTCGTAGGCGTAATCCGTGCGCCGTCCGAGCGCGTTCGTCGTGCTCGTCGGGCGCGCGGCCGCGTCGTACTCCCAGGTCTGCGCCTGCGAGCCGCCGCACGCGCACGCGCCCTCGACGCGCGTGACGACGTTACGCCCGCGCGTGCGGTCGAAGAAGAACTTGGTCGTGTGACCGCGCTCGTCGGTCGCGTCCGTCTCCGTGTCGCTCACGTAGTCGAGCGTCGTGCGCTCGACGCCGCCGTCGCGCTCGGAGGAGACGGCGCGGCCGCGCGAGTCGTAGGCGTGAGCCTCGACGTTTTCGCCGAGCGCGTCGGTCACGCCGGTGAGCAGCGGCGCGCCCGCGGGCGAGGGCGTGTAAGCGAAGCGGAAGCCGGAGCCGTCCGGGTAGTTGACCGCGAGCAGCTCGCCGTTCGCGCCGTAGGAGTAGGTCGCGACCATTCCGAGGCTGTCCGAGAGGGCGACGACGCGGCGCGCGCCGTCGCTCTCCGCGGACAGCCGGCGACCGAACGGATCGGTGACGGACGCCAGCCCCCCGTCGGCGTCGTATGTCAGCACGGTGAGGTTGCCGTAGCGATCCGCGGTCGAAGTGAGCCTGCCCGAAGGGTCGAAGCGCTGGACGCTTTCGCCGAGCGTCGTCAGCGTGGACGCGCCGGACGGGTCGCGCGTGACGCGCGCGTGGAGGTTCGACGACTCGCGCGGGAGGAAGACGCCGCCCGCGTCGTCGAAGAGGACTGTGCGACCGTCGGGCAAATTCAGCCGGAGCAGGGAAGGCGAGAGGGTGTCGATTGATTCGTCGAGCGCGGTCGTCCAGCCGCGACCGAAGAGACCGGCGCGCGAGGCGCGGTCGCTGTTGTAGCTGCGACTGATCTCGAGGGGCGAGCCCGCGCCGGGCAGGCGGTAGTCGGCCTGATCCAGATAGACGTTGCCGTTCGTGACGTTGACGGGCTCGCCGACCCGCGAGTTGCAGGGCGGTCGCCCGTCGTTCGCGCCGCCGTCGCGCGCGGGCGTCGGCGTCGGCGTCGTGGGGGTGGCGGTGAAGTCGTGGACGGTTTGATCTTGGAGGATGCAGCCGCTGAAGCTGACGGACGGCGGCACGACGGTCGCGCCCGCGAGCGCGGCGGCGAAGGTGTAGTCGACGCTGCAACGCGCGTAGGTGAAGTAGAAGTAGCGCCCGTCCGCGCCGGTCGTCGTCGCGGAGGTTTCGACGACCGGCGGGCTGTAGTCGTACTTCTCCCGCCGGATCGTGACGGTCACGCCGCCGACGCCCGCGCCCGCAGTGTCTCTGACGTAGCCGTCGAAGATGATGACCTTCGGGTGGAAGACGGTCATGTCCGGCAGCCCGTGATCGGTCGTGACGCAGCCGCTGATGGACGCCTGGGCGGGCTGCTGCGCGTCGCCGTCAACCGGATCGGGCGTCGCCGTGAAGTAGAAGACGACGTCGCAGCCCGCGTCCACGGTGAACTGGTAGTGCCCGCCGCCGTCGGTCACGGTCGAGCCGGAAGCCGCGCCCGTCATCGTCACGTTAACGCCCGCCGCCGGATCGCCCGTCGTGTACATGACGCGACCGCTCAAGGTGACTTGATCTGAGCGCGAGGCGACTGAAGGAGGCACGCCGCGGAAGGCGCGGGCGACCCTCGTCGAGATGAACGCCGCGGGAGCGACGACGGCGAAGGTGAGGGCGAGGGCGCGTGCGAACGTCGCGCGTGAGGGCGCGGTGAGGGTGAACATGATGTCACTCCGTCGGAACTCGCGCGCGGGCGTGCGCCGCGAAGTTCTTTCGTCTGTACTCTGTAAGTCGAGCGTGAGAACTAAAGGCTCGTGAGTTTTGCGACCGACCCCTGCACGTTGGGCGCGCATTGTACGGAGGACGCGCCGCCGCGTCAAGAAAAATTTTTTGGGCGGCTCGTGTACGCGCTGAGACGCGCCGCGGGTTTCCGCCTTGAAACGCGCCCCCCGTGCACTTATGCTACCAGCCGCACCGCCGGGCGCGCGGCGGCGCGAGGCGCTTCACGCGTGCCGTCGGGCTGCGGGTGAGCGCGGATTCCTTCGGGAGGTGGCTGTGGCGATGATTCGTGAGCGCGTGCGGATCGTGGGGCTGGTGATTTTGTCGCTGGTCGCGGCGGGCGCGTCGTCGCCCGCGCCGCCGCAGACCACGGCGACCGGCGCGGCGGACGCGCACCGGGAGAGCGCGGACGTTTGGTTCTCGGTCGAGGACAGGAACGGTCAGTGCGCGCCGACGCTCGGCGCGGAGGATTTGCGCGTGAGCGAGGACGGCGCGGCGCAGCAGATCAGGTCTTTCGCCTTCCGGCGCGACGCGGCGCGAGCGATTGTCGTCGCCGTTGACAACAGCGCGTCGCAGTCCGAGATACTGCCGTCGGTCAAGCGCGTGGCGCAGGCGCTCGTCGCGGCGCTCGCGCGACCCGGACGTGACACGGTCGCGGTGCTCTCGTTCGCCGACGAGGCGACGCTCGAACAGAATTTCACGGCTGACGCGGCGCGCGCCGAGAAGGCGGTCGCAGACATTTACGTCGCGAACCCGGAAGCCGCCTACATCGGCGGCATACTACTTCCCCGTCAAAGACCCGGAGGTGCGCGAGGTCTTCACAGAGATCAGGCAGTCGCTCGACTGCCAGAGCTTCCTCAGCTACGCGCCCGCGAACCGCGACGCGACGAAAAGCGTCCGCAAGCTGAAGATCGAGATCGTCAACCCGGCGCTGCGCGCGCAAGCTCTGCGCGTGAATTACCCGGAGGCTTACGTCTTCGGTCGCCTGCCCGAGCCGCCGCCGCGCCGCAAGTGAGACGCGACCGTTAGCCGCTTCGCGCGCGCCCCTCGTCGAGTCTGCTCGCGCGGCGCGGTTGAAAGTGGCGCGCGTTTGCGTCTATCCTGCCCGCAAGAAGGATCAAAATCTAAGTTCAGGTGGGACGCGGATGGCTGAGAGGCACGACGTTCTGGCGGTCATACTCGGCGGCGGCGCGGGCACGCGGCTCTTTCCCCTCACGCAGCAGCGCTCGAAGCCCGCCGTGCCGATCGCGGGCAAGTACCGTCTCGTGGACATCCCGATCTCGAACTGCATCAACTCGGACATCATCAAGATTTTCATCCTCACGCAGTACAACTCAGCCTCCTTGAACGCGCACATCTCGCGCACCTACCGCTTCTCGCGCTTCTCGGACGGCTTCGCCGAAATCCTCGCCGCCGAGCAGACGCCCGAAAGCCCGCAGTGGTTTCAGGGGACGGCGGACGCCGTCAGGCAGGTCTTGCCGCACATACGCGACTGGCGCATAGACACTCTGCTCATCCTCTCCGGCGATCACCTCTACCGGATGGACTACCGCAAGTTCCTCGCGCGCCACTGGGAGTCGGACGCGGACGTGACCGTCTCGGTCGTGCCGTTCGTGCGCGAGGCGGCGGAAGAGTTCGGGCTGCTGAAGGCGGACGCGACGGGGCGCATCACGGAGTTCCGGGAGAAGCCGAAAGGCGAGGCTTTGGAAGAGATGCGCGTGGACACGAGCGCGTTCGGGCTCAGCGCCGAGGAAGCCGCGCGCCGACCGTTCCTCGCCTCGATGGGCATTTATGTTTTCAGGTACGACCGCGCCGAAGAGATTCTGAACCGGAACAAGGCTTGGGTTGACTTCGGTCGCGAGGTGATCCCGGCGGCGATTGGGGATTACAACGTGCAGGCGTTCCTGTTTGACGACTACTGGGAGGACATCGGGACGATCTCAGCCTTCCACGCCGCGAACCTCGATCTCACGAGCGCCGTGCCGCGCTTCAACCTCTTCGACGCGGAGGCTCCGATCTACTCGCGCCCGCGCTACCTTCCGCCGTCGAAGATTCACAGCTCCGAGATCGCCGACTCGATCATCAGCGAGGGCTGCATCATCCGCCGCGCGCTCATCCAGCGCTCGATCATCGGGCTGCGCTCGCGCATCGAGCCCGGCGCGCGCCTCGAAGAGACCTACCTCATGGGCGCGGACTACTACCAGTCCATCGAGGAGATGCTCGCCGACGCCACCTCGGGTCACCCGCGCATCGGCGTCGGCGAGAACACCGTCATCCGCCGCGCCATCGTTGACAAGAACGCGCGCATCGGCGCGAACTGCCGACTCTTAAACGAGGCTGGCGTCCGCGAAGCCGACAACGCGGAGGCGGGCTACCACATCCGCGACGGCATCATCATCGTGCCGAAGAACGCGACGGTGAAAGAC
>JAIVGV010000442.1 GCA_020201365.1 Acidobacteriota bacterium | reverse complement strand
GTGGGTCGTAGTAGATGTGGTCGAGGTGGACGAGCGGGAGCGCGCCCGGATAGGTGCGCGCGCTCTTGAGGTGCGTGCGCACGTCCGCCGCGCGCAGCTCTTCCGAGAGGAGGCGCGTGGCGAGCCCCCGCGTCCACTCGTTGAAGTCGCCGACGACGAGGCGCGCCCCCGTCAGCTCCGGGTTGCGCAGAATCTTCTCGCCGACGAGCGTGCGCGCCTGATGCCGCCGCTCGATGAAAGCCGTGCCGAGGTGGACGTTGAAAAGATGGAGCGTCGGCGGCTCTGCGCCCGCGCCCTCGTCGAGTCGGATGTCCACGCGCAAGCACCCGCGCCGCTCGCGCCCGCGCCAGGTGATGTCGTAGTTCTCGACGCGCGCCCACGGCAGTCGGCTCAAAGTCGCGTTCCCGTAAGCCGCTCCCCTGAGCTTGCGGTTCTCGCCGAGGCAATATTCGTAGCCCGACTCCTCCGCGATGAACCGCGCCTGATCCGCCTCGCGCTCCGCACCGTCTCTGTGACTGATGACCTCCTGCAACGCGATCACGTCCGCGTCCAGCTCGCGCAAGACGGACGCCACGCGCGCCGGACGCACGCGCCGGTCGAGACCGCGACACTTGTGGACGTTGTAGGTGACGACGCGGAGCATGATCAGTTTTCAGTTTTCAGTTTTCAGCCGATCCGTTCTCAGGCATTCAACCCTTCCGGCTGAAAACTGAAAACTCAAAACTGGAAACTGTCCTACTGCTGTCTCTCCAACAGCCACCCGAAAACCTCGTGCGCGCGCTCGAAGATGGAGCGGCGTCGCCACTCGTCGTAGGAGACCTGACGGCTTTCGGCGAGGTCGCGGCGGAAGTCTTCACTGATACGGGAGGCTAACGGCTCGTCGAAGGCGGCGAGGTTCACTTCGTCGTTCAAGCCGAAGGAGCGGTTGTCGAAGTTGGTCGTGCCGACCACGCTCCAGAGCCCGTCAATCACCAGCGTCTTGGCGTGAATCATCGTCGGCTGGTACTCGTAAATCTGCGCGCCCGCCTTGAGGAGATCGCCGTAGAGGCGGCGGCTCGAGTTGCGCGTGAGCTGGTGATCCGTCCCCTTCTTTCCGGGGACGAGGATGCGCACACGCACGCCGCGCTCGATAGCGCGGATCATCTCGGCGCGGGCGCTGCGGTCGGGGAGAAAGTAGGGCGTCGTGATCTGTATGGACTCGCGCGCGGAGGCTAAGAGCATCTGGAAGAGTATGCGCGCGCGCGTCGAGCCGCCCGCCGTCGGCGAGCTGCTGACGACGAGCGCGTGCACGCCGCCCGCCGATTCGCAGGGCGGGAAGTATTTCGGGTCGGCGATGATCTCGCCCGAAGCTTCGAGCCAGTTCTCGGCGAAGGTCGCTTGCAGTTGCGCGACGGCGTCGCCTTCGACGCGGAAGAGGTTGTCGCGCCAGCGCGGCTTGCCCTTCTTCGGCGGGTAGCGCCAGTGGTCTGCGACGCCCGCGCCGCCCGTGAAGCCGACGCGACCGTCAACGATCAGCAGCTCGCGGTGCGTGCGGTTGTTGAAGCGCGCGAGCGTCTGCCAGCGCAGGGGGTTGTACCACGCGACGCGCCCGCCCGCGTCCGTCAGGGGTTCGAGAAAACTGTCCCACGTGGCGAAGCTGCCGATGGCGTCAATCACGAGGCGGACCTCGACGCCCGCGCGAGCGCGCTCGGCAAGCGCCTCGACGTACTCGCGCGCGACCCTGCCCTTCTGGAAGATGTAGGCTTCGAGGTGGATGCTCTCGCGCGCGTTGCGGATCGCGGCGAGCGCCGCCGGGTAGTAGTTCTCGCCGTTGGCGAAGACCTCGACGCGGTTGTCCTCGGTCATGCGCGCGTCGGTCGCGGCTTCGAGGACGCGCTTGAAGTCTTCGGAGTCAATCGGCGCCGCGTCGTGCGTCGAGATTTTGTAGGCGAGACCGGGCTCGAAGAGCGCGAGGAAGAGCAGGAAGCTCTGCGCCACGATGGCGATGACGGCGACGACGAGGAAGGCGTTCGAGTCCACAGGCGTTCGGGTCTCCGACGAGCCGAGAGTCGGGGAAAGTTTTTACGCGGGGGAAGCCGGTACACGAATTTTATCACGGCGCGCGGGCGGCGCGTTGTTGTCGGCGTGTCACGCGGGAGTGAAAAATTTTGTCGCCGCCGTTAGAATCGTCCGCACGACAGATCAACTACGCGAACGGCGACGAAGGCGAGGGAGCATGTCTGAGTCTAAAACTGGCGGCGCGGCGGAAGTCGCGGGCGTGTGCGAGCGCTGCGACCGCGAGACGAATCGTCTGACGAAGTGGCTCGACCCGGACGGGACGGAGCACTACCTGTGCTGGTCTTGCCTGCAGCGGCGCGAGAAGCGCGTCAACACGAGCGGCGCGTGGAAGCGCGAGCGGCGCGGCGGCACGTCGGCGCGTTGAAGCCGGAGCGAAGGCGGTGAGCGCGTTCGTCACCAAGACGCAGGTCTCCGCGGGCGGCGTCGTCTTCCGGCGGCGGGGGCGGCGCACGGAGGTCGCGCTCATCTCGGTCGGCGAGCGGAGCCGCTGGCAACTGCCGAAGGGTCTGGTCGGCAAGGACGAAGCGCCCGAAGCGGCGGCGCTGCGCGAGGCGCGCGAGGAGACGGGGCTCGACGCGGAACTCGTCGCGCCGATTGAGAAGATCGAATACTGGTACTTCTCGACCGAACGCGGCGCGCGCATCCGCTACCACAAGTTCGTACACTTCTACCTGCTGCGCTTCACGTCGGGCGACGTGCGCGATCACGACCACGAAGTCAACGAGGCGCGCTGGTTCGAGATCGGGGAAGCGATCAGCCGACTTGCCTTCAAGACCGAGCGCGGCGTCGTCGAACGCGCGCGGGAGCGACTCGGAAGTATGAACGATGAGCGATGAACTGAAAACTCTTGTCTTTCGGTTCGTCGTTCATCGTTCATACTTCATCGCTTCACCGCCCCGCCTTCTGCCGCTTCGCGTTCGTGTTCTCGTCGGCGGGTCGCGGGGTTGCCGCCGCCTCGTCGGCGTCCGTGCCGAGGTTCAAGTCGGCGCGACCGCGCTGCGACTGCGCGACCTCGGAGCGTTTGTGCAGCTTGTCGGGCGCGCCCGCCGCCGGGCTCTGCTTCTTGCCCTCGCCGGTCGGCGGCTGATTCTTCCTGTCGCCTCTGCCTTTCATCGTCTCTCCTTCCCTGTCTCGCGTTACGCCGCGCCCGTCGTCTCGCCGCCGAGGAGCGTGATGACCTCGCCGGTGATGTAGCTCGAATCCGCCTCGGACGCGAAGAAGACGAAGGCGGGCGCGATCTCTTCGGGCTGCGCCGGTCGCTTCATCGGCGTGTCCGCGCCGAACTTCGCGACCTCTTTTGCCGCCTGGTCCGAAGGGTTCAAGGGCGTCCAGACGGGACCCGGCGCGACGCAGTTGACGCGGATGCCGCGCTCGACCAAGTTCTGCGCGAGCGACTTGGTGAAGGCGTGGATCGCGCCTTTGGTCGCGGAGTAGTCGAGCAGCTCCTTGCTGCCTTGAATGCCCGTGATCGATCCGGTGTTGATGACGGAAGCGCCCGCCTTCATGTGCGGCAGCGCCGCCTTCGCCATGTGGAAGTAGCCGTAGATGTTCGTGCGGAAGGTGCGATCCCACTGACCTTCCGAAACGTCTTCGAGCGACTTCTGGTGCTGCTGGTAGGCGGCGTTGTTCACGAGCACGTCGAGCCTGCCGAACTTCGCGATCACCTCCGTCACGGCTTCGGCGCAGAAGTCCGCGTCGCGCACGTCGCCCGGAATGAGCAGCGCGCGCCGCCCCTCCGCCTCGACCGCGCGACGGGTCTCTTCGGCGTCCGGTTGCTCCTCGTGCAAGTAAACTAATGCCACGTCCGCGCCCTCGCGCGCGAACAGGACGCAGACGGCGCGACCGATGCCGGAGTCGCCGCCCGTCACAATCGCCGCCTTGCCTTCGAGCTTGCCCGCGCCGCGGTAGAGCGGAGCCTCGTACTCTGGGCGCGGCTCAAGCTTCGCTTCGAGCCCCGGCTTCGGCTGGTGCTGCGCGGGCATCGGCGAGGTGGGCTGCTTCTGCTCGGCTTGCGGCGGCTTCTTCCCGCCGCCGCCCTTTTTGCCCCCGCCCTTCTCCGCGCCGCCCTTCTTCGAAGCAGATTTTTGCGCGCCGCCCGCGCCCTCGCCCGCCTGTTTCTTCTTGCCCGTTCTCTTCCCGCCCTTCTTTGAAGTCGCCATCTGCCCTCACCATCTTACTTAGTG
>JAIVGV010000260.1 GCA_020201365.1 Acidobacteriota bacterium | reverse complement strand
GCCCTCGAAGGCTACGACAACGCGACGGACGTGATCGTCGAGGGCGGCTACATCCGCGTCGTCCAGGACGTGCGCGGCAAGTACGGCTCCGAGGGCGACTACGTGATGAACCGCCCGCTGCGCGGCGCGCTCAACCCGACGCAGGTCGATCACGCCACAGACACCTACGACACGATTGACTGGCTCGTGCGTAACGTGCCGGAGTCGAACGGGCGGGTCGGCATCCTCGGCATCTCTTACGACGGATTCCTGCCGCTGATGGCGCTCGTGAACCCGCACCCGGCTTTGAAAGTGTCGGTTCCGATGAACCCGATGGTTGACGGCTGGATGGGCGACGACTGGTTCCACAACGGCGCGTTCCGCGAGGAGAACATGTCGTACATCTACGAGCAGGAGGCGACGCGCGACAACTCGGAACTGTGGTGGTCTTCGACCTTCGACGACTACGACATGTTCATGCGCGCCGGATCGGCCGGAGAACTCGGTCGCCAGCGCGGGCTCGATCAGGTCGGCTTCTGGCGGAAAATCTTAGAGCACCCGTCGTATGATTCTTGGTGGCGCGAGCAGGCGATGGACAAGATTCTCGCGGCGCAGCCCGTTAAAGTCCCCGTCATGCTCGTTGACAGCCTCTGGGATCAGGAGGACATCTACGGCGCGCCCGCCGTCTATCGGGCGATGGAGCCGAAGGACGCGGGCAACGACAAAGTATTTTTAGTGTTGGGTCCCTGGCATCACGGGCAGGAGATACGCGAAGGCTCTTCGCTCGGCGCGCTGCGCTTCGGCAGCGACACCGCCGCCTACTTCCGCCGCGAGATACTCGCGCCCTTCCTCGCTCACTACCTGAAAGACGGCGAGCCGCGGATGGACGTCGCGCCCGTCAACGCCTTCGAGACGGGCGCGAACACCTGGCGGCGACTGAGCGCGTGGCCCTCCGGCTGCGCGCGAGGCTGCGCGCCGCGCGCCACCCCGCTCTACCTCGAAGCGAACCTCAAAGCGGGCTTCGCCGCGCCGAAGGCGAACGACCCTGCTTACGACGAGTACGTCTCCGATCCGGCGAAGCCCGTCACCTACCGCGCGCGCCCCGCGCGTCCGACTTACGCCCGCGCGTCCGACCTACGCGCCGGACAGCACTTGGCGGCAGTGGCTCGTTGACGATCAGCGCGACGTTTCGAGTCGCCCCGACGTGCTCTCTTTCACGACGGACGTGCTGACCGAGCCGGTGAAGATCGCGGGGCAGCCCGTCGCCAACATCGTCGCCTCGACAACGGGGACGGATTCCGATTGGGTCGTGAAGCTGATTGACGTTTACCCGGACGAGGTCGCCGCGCAGCCTGAGATGGGCGGCTACCAACTGATGGTCGCGGCGGACATCTTCCGCGGGCGCTACCGCGAGAGCCTTGAGACGCCGAAGGCGATTGAGCCGGACAAGCCGCTGCCCTACCGCTTCGCGCTCCCGACGGCGAACCACGTCTTCCTTCCCGGTCACCGCATCATGGTGCAGATACAGTCAACGTGGTTCCCGCTCTACGACCGCAACCCGCAGACCTTCGTCCCCAACATCTTCTGGGCGAAGCCGACCGACTACCGCAAAGCGACGCAGCGCGTCTATCACGCCCCGAATCAGGCGAGCTACGTCGAGCTGCCGATTGTCAGCGCGCCCTGAAACGACGGCGCGAGGAGTGAAGCCGTGAAGAAGCTTTCGCGGGAGCGCATCCGCCTCGCCATCGAGAAGAAGCGGATTGACGACGAGCTTGAGGCGCTCATCAACAAGGTCACGCCGGAGCTCGACGCCGACATCCGCGAGACGTACAAAGACGATCCCGAAACGCCCGCCCGGTGGGAGGAAGACTGGAAGGTGATCAGCGCCGCCCCGCAGCCGCGCCCGAAGGCGAAGCGAGCCGCGCCGCCGGAGAAGAAAGAGGAATCTTAGGCGGGCGCGGGGAAGTTACTTCTTCCGCGTGAGGGCGTCACAGCAGTCAGCGCACCCGCGCTCTGC